>NZ_BOPD01000009.1:0-257818 GCF_016863575.1 Micromonospora sediminimaris | reverse complement strand
CCCCCGGCCCCCGGCCCCCGGCCCCGGCCCCCGGCCCCCGGCCCCCGGCCCCGGCCCCCGGCCCCCGGCCCCGGCCCCCGGCCCCCGGCCCCCGGTCGAGGGTGCGGCCCTCGCGGGGTCGCGACATGCGGCATGTCGGGTCATCCGGTCGGCGTGAGGGTGCGACATGCGGCATGTCGGGTCCGTGGGTCGGCGTGAGGGCGCGCGACTCGGGGCATCTCCTGTCTGCGCGGTTGCCTGTGGAGTCGCGGTTTGCGGCATGTTGGCCGCTGCGGTCGGCGTAAGGGCGCGGTTTGCGGCATGTTGCGCTTTCCCGTCGGGTTGACGGCCCGACATGCCGCAAGCTGATGCCGAGCGCCGCGCGCCGAGCGCCGAGCGCCGCGCGCCGCGCGATGGGGACGTCAGGTGGGCTCGGGGGCGGGTCCGGACGACGACGGTTCGGAGGGCGATGGTGCGGGGGCTGTGGTCGATGGGCCGGACGGGGGCGTTCTCGATGGGGGTGAGTCGGGTGCCGGCGGGCCGGACGCCGAATCGGAGGCATTCGTGGCGGCCTGCCGTTGACGTTGCACGCTGTCGATGACCCGCCAGGCGACGGCCGTGATCGGGACCGCCACGAAGGCTCCCGCGATGCCGGCGATGAGGGTGCCGGCGGTCACCGCGACCAGGATCACCACTGGATGCAGTCGTACCTGGCGCTTCATCACCAGCGGCTCCAGCAGGTTGCCCTCGATCTGCTGAACGGCGATCACGGCGGCCAGGGTGAGCAGGGCGGTGGTCGGCCCGTTGGCGGCCAGGGCCACCAGCACCGCGACCGCGCCGGCCACGGTGGCACCGACGATCGGCACGAACCCGCCGATGAACGTGATCAATGCTAGTGGGAACGCCAGCGGCACCCTGAGCAGCACCAGCGCCAGGCCGATACCGATGGCGTCGATGGCCGCGATCAACATGGTGCCCCGGCTGTACGAACCGAGGGTGTGCCAGCCGACACGGCCCGCCTCGGCGGCGATGTCCCGGTTGCGCCCGGCGGCCCGGCGCAGCGTCCATTGCCACATCTCCCGGCCGTCCTTGAGCAGGAAGAACAGCAGCACCAGGGCGAGCAGGGCGGAGCCCACGACCTCGGCCACGGTGCGGGCGCTGGCGACCGGGTCCACCTGCTGCTGGCTGATCGCCTGGCGCAGCTGGTTGAGCAGGCTGTCGAGCTGTGCGTCGCTGACCGGCAGGGTGGAGGTGACGAAGTCGCGGGTGCGCTCCAGCCCTTGCCGCAGTTCCTGGCCCAACTCGCTGAACTGGTCGGCGGTCAGACTCCACACCAGTGCGCCGACACCGCCCAGGATGCCGAGCAGGAAGAGAACGCTGAGCAGAGCGGCGAGCGCGGCCGGCAGGCGCAGCCGGCGGAGCGCCAGGTTCACCGGATCGAGCAGCGCGGTGAGGAACAGGGTGGCGGCCAGGGCGATGGCCAGCGGGGTGACCAGCAGCGTGATCCGCGCCAGCAGGTAGAGCCCGGCGGCGATCACCACCAGGCAGGCGCTCCACACCACGGCGGAGCGGACCAGCCAGGGCAGGGCGGCCCAGGTCTGGCGCGGCCCGGCGCCCCGAAGCGCCGTCTCCTCGGGCTGGTTCCCGCCATCGCTTGCGACCACGTCGGCCCTCCTCAATGTCCGGCGAGGTCGGTACCCGGTCGACGTCCTTCCGACACTAAATTGCCGGAGACCGGGTGGGAGGGCGTTCGGCTATCAGTACGCGGCGACCGGCGCCCGGCCGACGACCGCCGGGATCTCCCGGGTCTGCTCGGCGGCAGCGGGTGTGGTCAGCGGAAGGAGCGACTCGCGTTCCGTGGCCGCCGGCAACAGCGCGGCGGCTGCTTCCTCGCGCAGGCTGCGAGCTGCGGCGGCGGCGAGTTCCGCGGCCCGCCAGGTCACCTGCTCCCGTTCCCGGGCCGCCCGCTGCCGGGCGAGCAGGTGGTCGCGTACCGCCCGACGCAGCATCAACTCCTGCTCCACCGGGTGCAACCGGGGATCCCAGCCGCGGTGCGCGAAGACGTCGCTGAGCTGTTCCACCGACAACTCTCGCCGCCAGTACGCGTCCAGGGCGGCCCGGTGCAGCCAGCGCTCGCGGTCGGCGTACTCGGCGGGGGTGCGGGCGGTCTGCGGCAGCGGCATGCCGGCGGCATCGGAGAGCCGGCGTACGTCAGCCTCCGCCGCCTCGTACGCCTGCCACGCCTGCTCGGCCTCGTCCTGGGCGATGAGCCATTCATCGCGGCGGTGCCGGGCCGTCGCGTCGGCCCGCTCCGCCGCGATCGTGACCTCCTCGGCCCAGCGCTCCTGGTCACGTCGTTGCTCGGCGTGGTCGGACCGGCTCGGCAGCGCGGCCTCGCGGATGCGGGTGCCGGCGTCGAAGCGGAAGAGTCGAGGTCGTAGCAGCAGGCCGGTGACGGCGAGCGTCACCACGCCGAGCAGGCCCAGCCAGATGGCGGCGGCGCGGGGCGCGTCGAGCAGGACGGAGGAGAGAGCGGTACGCATCATCAACACCTCGCGGTCGGGATGAGTCGTCGACTGTGATGGACGCGGGTTGTGACGGCGGGTCTGATGCCGGGGCACGGCTGATGCCGCGGTGGCCGTTGGGCCGACCGGGCGTCTGGCCGGCGAGCGGCGGGCGTCACTTGGCTCGATCGGTCGAGCGGACCGCCGTCGGTCAGACGGTAGGTGGGCCGCGACGGGTCGGCTCGCCCGCCCGGACGGCGGGCACCGGGGCGGCGCGGTGATCGACCTGGGCGGCATCGGCCGGCTCGGCGTCGGTACGGTCGGGCCGCAGCGGTGCGCCGGTGGCCGCCGCCCGCCAAACCTGGCCGGCGTCGACCGCCTGAGCGGGCTCGACGATGGGCTGGACGGCCGACATCGCGGTGGATGGCGAGCCGCCGACGACCGTGGCGTTCGGTGGTGGTACGGCGGTGGGCCGGGCCGGCGGATCGGCCGCGACGGCCCCACCGACACCTACGGCGAGCACCAGGGTCGCCAACGCCAACCGGGTCAGCTCACGAAGTGCGCACAGCATTGCCGGCCACAGTGGACGGGCGAATGCTGGAGACGACACGGGATCCAACCTATCCCGCCGTCGGCCTGATCGCAGCGCGGCGATCGTTCCGGGTGGGTGAAGCGCGCCACGTCGTCTGATCAGGACGTCTGCCGGCTCAGTGGTCGGCGGTGTCGGTCACCTGCTCCTTGGTGAAGAGGGCCAGCAGGTCACCCACCTGGTGGTCGGCCTCCGCCGGGTGGCGGAACCGCCCGGCCGGGTTGAGGGTGTACTCGTTGCGCCGGCCCACCCGGGTGCGGTGCAGGTAGCCGCCCGCCTCCAGGTCGGCGACGATGGCCTGAGCGGCACGTTCGGTGACGCCGACCTCCGTCGCGACGTCGCGTAGCCGGGCGGTGGGGTTACGGGCGATGGCGAGCAGGACGTGCGCGTGGTTCGTGAGGAAAGTCCAGTTCCGTGCGCTTTCTCGTCCGTCAGTGCTCGCCATGCCCGCCATCGTATGACCTGCCGTTCGAGTACCCCGGCCCGCGTCGTTACCGGCCTCGGTTCGGCCGAGCGCAAGCGTCGACTGATGTATGAAATGCATATCACGTATAGCTTGACGTGCGTTATGGCGCGTGTGACCGTGATGGCAGCCCGTGACCAGCGCCGGCCGGGATGACCAGGCATTCCTCCCAGAGATGAGGTGCAGCCGGATGAGTCGACCCGGAACGCTCGGTCCCCAGCCCGGACCGGACCGCGAGTTGCTCAGCGCGGATCTTCCCGGCGCCCCGCAGCGGGCCCTCGCCGAGTTGCTCGCCGGGAACCGTCGGTTCGTCACCGACGCACTGCGGCATCCCAACCAGAACGCTGGGCGGCGGGCCGCCGTCGCGGCCGAACAGCATCCCTTCGCGGTGATCGTCGGCTGCTCCGACTCCCGGCTCGCCGCCGAGATCATCTTCGATCGCGGGTTGGGCGACCTCTTCGTGGTTCGTACCGCCGGACACACCGTCGGGCCGGAGGTGCTGGGCAGCGTGGAGTACGCGGTGGCCGTGCTGCGTACGCCCCTGGTGGTGGTGCTCGGCCACGACTCGTGCGGCGCTGTCCAGGCGGCCCGCGAGGCACTGGCCACCGCCACCACGCCGCCCGGGCATCTGGGCGCCGTGGTCGACGCCGTGGTGCCGAGCCTGCGCCGGGCGCAGGACGCCGGAGTGCACGACCTGGACGGCATCGTGGACATCCACATCGCGCGGACCGTCGAGACGATGCTGGCCTCCTCCGCGACTCTCGCTGCGGAGGTGGCGGCCGGGCGATGTGCGGTGGTCGGCATGTCGTACCGACTGGCCGCCGGTGAGGTGCGGGCGGTCGCCGCGGAACCCGCCGCACTCGGCGGTGCGATGGCGACCGCGCCCTGATCCCGCGACCCGTCGCGAGGAATGAGGCCGGTCCGGGTACCGGCAGTCGGCGACCGCGTCCGACGGTGACCTCCGGAACGCCGAGGGCCGTCCCACCACGGTTGGCGGGACGGCCCTCGGTGCGTCGTGTGAGCGATCAGAGCAGCGACACGTGTACGTGGTCCGTGTGGTTGGACGGGCCACTGTAGGAACTCCAGCGCTCGGTGGCCGCGAACCAGATCTGCCGGTTCCAGATCACGTAGTAGACGCCCAGCCGGTCGGCGTTGCGGACCAGGAAGGCCGCCAGGTTGTTGCCGTAGATCCGGGTGTCGTTGTTGTGCCACGGGCTGAAGCCGCTGTTCTGCAATGACCAGTCACAGGCCCGGCCCTTGGGGTGCTCGAACTTGTCACCCGGACGGAAGCAGCCGACGAACCGGTTGAATCCGGCTCGCTTGACCTCCTTGTACATGTGCAGCGTCCGCGGCGTGATGCAGCCCGACGTGGTGGGGTCGTTCTGGCTGCACGACTCGGGCTTCCAGCCACCGTCCGAGGCCCGGTTCGGCGCGATCCGGGCCACCGGCGAGGTGGCGTCTACCAGCCCGCCGGTCAGGCCGACACCACCGACCAGTCGGAGGGACTTCTCCGCCTCGCTCTTCTTGCGCGCCATGTCGTTTGTCAGCTTCTTCTGCTCGCGCACCTCGGCGTCGAGCGCGAGCTTGGCCTGCTCGGCGCGGAGCTTGATCGCGTTGACCTCGCCCAGTTTCTTGTCGTTCACCAGGTTCAGCTCGTCCAGTGCCGAGGCCCGGTTGATGAACGAGTCCGGTGCGCTGCTCTGCAACAGCATGGCGATCGCGCCGACCCGGCCCGTGCGGTACGACTGGGTGGCGATCTGAGCGACCTGTGGCGAGAGTGCGTCCAGGTCAGCCTGAGCGGCGCGGACCTCAACCGCCAGTCGGAGTTGCCGCTTCTTGGACTTCTCCAGTTTGGCCTTGGCCTTGGAGTAGTCCCGGGTGGTCGCCTCGATCAAGTCGTTGAGCATCGGCGGGGCGTCGTCGTGCTCTGCTGGTTTGGGGTCGTTCGGTGCGGCCGTCGCCGGCATCGGACCAGCGAAAACGGCGAACGCGGCGAACACGGCCACCACGGGCGTCAACCAGCGGCGTAGGGGTGCCGTCACTGTTTTCCCTTCCATCGACCGCCGACCGGGTTAGCTGACGGGTTCGGGACGGAAGTGGCCCCTACCGCTTTCGCGGATTCACCCCACGTACCTGGGTCCCCGGCTCGCCTGGCGGCGATTGGGCGGCGGCACCGCAGGCGCCGCTGCGCGCCTTCGGCGGTGACCGGCAGTGAGGTTACCTGACAGTCCATCTGTGCTTCTACGCCCCGAACCCGACTAGATGCGTCATTTCGTAATCGCTTTGAGTGACCAGCGACACGATTACGAGCCGCGTTTACAGGGGCGGTCACGTTGAGGAGTGTCACCATGTGGTGTCCGTGCTCCTGTCCGGGTCGGGCCACCTTGAAGGGGTGGCGGGGGGCGTGTTTCGGGTGGGTGGGGTGCTGAGGGCGTGGAGCGCCTCGGCCCGGTCCGTTGCCGGCCGGGGAATCACGGGGGTGGGCTCACCGCTGTGGACGTCGGCGTCGCCGCGCCCGGCGGTGCTTACCACCGCGGCCAGCGCGGTGGTAAGCGGTACCGCGGCGATCAGCCCGAGCGTGGCGACCACGCTACGAACGATCTCCGTGGTGAGGAACTCGCTGGTCAGGATCTGCCCCAGTGCGCGGGAATCCGCGGTCAGCAGAAGCAGGAGTGGCAGCGAGGCGCCGGCGTACGCCAGCACGATCGTGTTGACCACAGAGGCGATGTGTGCCCGCCCGACCCGGGTGGCCGAGCGGTACAACTCCCGGCGGGAGAGGTCCGGGTTGGCGTGGCGCAACTCGTTGACCGCGGCGGCCTGGGTGACCGTGACGTCGTCGAGTACGCCCAACGAGCCGATGATGATGCCGGCGAGCAGCAGACCGTGCAGGTCGACGTCGGCCCGGAACATGGACAGGGTGGTGGCGTCCTCGCTGCCGAAACCGGTCAGGTGGGTGGCCCCGGTCGCAGCCAGCCCGAGCAGCCCGGTGAGCACCAGACTGGCGAGCGTGCCGAGCACGGCCACCGAAGTCTGGGCGGATATGCCGTGGGTCAGGTACAGCACCACGAACATGATCAGCGAGGCGCCGACGATGGCGACCGCGAGCGGTGGCTGGCCGGCGCTGATGCCGGGCAGTACGAAGGTCAGCAGGATGGCGAAGCTGGCGGCCAGGCCACCCAGCGCGGCCAGTCCGCGTAGCCGCCCGAAGGCGACGATGGCGGCGGCGAAGAGGACGGCCAGCCACACCAGCGGCTTGCCGCGTTGGTGCTCGGCGATGTTGTAGGTGCTGACCGTCGGATC
Source organism: Micromonospora sediminimaris (assembly GCF_016863575.1). Lineage (NCBI taxonomy): Bacteria > Bacillati > Actinomycetota > Actinomycetes > Micromonosporales > Micromonosporaceae > Micromonospora > Micromonospora sediminimaris. Next base: position 250,983 of record NZ_BOPD01000009.1, on the reverse strand, counting down.
CTCCGGGTCGATCAGCGAGACCAGGATGATGTCGTCGTCGACCTCGACGCGAGGGGCGCCCGGCCCGGTCGGGATGGGTGTCTGCACCTCCTGCCCGGCGTCCGGTCCGGTCTGTACCCGGACGGTGACCGTGCCGCAGGGGCCGTCCGCAGCCGTCGGAGTCCCCTCGGGTACCACCGGGTTGGGCGGGCATGGCTCGCTGACCACCCGGGTGACCGTGCCGTGGTAGCGGGGGGTGTCGTCGGCGGCCTCGGGGCGCGGGGCGTCCCGGGGCCAGAGCACGATGGCGGCGACCAGGGTGGCGATGAAGAGGGGGACCACCGTCACGACGAGGATCCGCCGCACCCCCGGCGGGGTGGGCGGAGCGGAACGGGTGTGGTCGGCGCCCATTCAGTGTCTCCCAACGATTTCAGGGCTGAGTACGTGTCGATGGGCGAGACGGTTCAGTGCCGCCGGACGGCGGTGTGGAAGGGCAGCCCGAATGGCCTGAGTGTGGCGGGGTGGCTGCGTACCGTGAGCTGTGGACCGGCTCGCGACGGCCGTGCGGGCGTACGCCTGACGGCGACCTCGGGCCGCGAGGCACGGATTTCGGCTGGCCATCGTGTGCGAATGGTAACCAGCCGGACCTGTCGACGCCTGTCGCGAGGGTGCGTCGGCGGGTCGGGTCAGCCGCGCTTCATGAGTCGGCCCACGGCGGCCATCATCTCGGTCGCCATCTCGTCGGCGCGCCCCTCGGCGGCACCTTCGTGCATGCAGTGCCGGGCGTGCCCGTCGAGCAGGCCGAGGGCGACCTTGTCCAGGGCGGCCTGGATGGCCGAGATCTGGGTGAGCACGTCGATGCAGTAGCGGTCCTCGTCGACCATCTTCTCGATGCCGCGCACCTGGCCCTCCACCCGGCGCAGGCGGGCGAGGAGCTGGTCCTTGCTGGCGGTGTAGCCACGGATCGGCGCGGGTGTGCTCATGCCGGCAAGAATAACCTACCCCCAGGGGGTATGGTACGGTCGGTGCGACGGATACCCCCTGCGGGTATCCGGGTGGGTGTTCGACCCACCCTTCCAGAGTGGTGAGGAGAGTTCCATGGTCAGCACGACGTACCAGGTGCAGGGCATGACCTGCGGGCACTGCGTCAACGCGGTCAGCACCGAGATCGGTGCGATCGAGGGTGTCAAGGACGTTCAGGTGGATCTGGCCGCCGGTCGGGTCACCGTCACCAGCGACCAGCCGCTCTCCGACGACGCGGTGCGTGCCGCCGTGGACGAGGCCGGATACGAGCTGGCCGGCGCCTGAGCCGGCCGGCGCGCGGAAACCGAGGGGTCAACCATGAACACGGCGACGAAGCTGAGCGGCTTCGTGCTCGGCCTGGCGGCGGTGTTCGGCGCGGCGTACGGGGTGGGGCAGCTGACCGGCCCGGTGACCGTGGTCGCCGCCGGCCACGACAGCGAGGGTGCCGGCCACGGCGAGGGTGACGCCGGGCATGAGGAGGCGGCCGGGCACGAGGAAGGGGCAGCCGGGCACCTGCCCGGCGGCCTGCTCGTTGCCGACCGTGGCTACACCCTGGTGCCGGTCGACGCGCCGCCGGGTGAGTTCGCGTTCCGGATCACCGGTCCCGATGGCCGTCCGGTGACCGGGTACGACGTCACCCACGACGAGCGGATGCACCTCATCGTGGCCCGCCGCGACCTCTCCGGCTTCCGGCACGTACACCCGGAGCTGGCCGGGGACGGCACCTGGCGGATCGTCTCACCGATGGACTCTCCCGGGGTGTGGCGGGCCTTCGCCGACTTCACCCCGACCGGCGGCGACCCCCTGACGCTCGGCGTCGACGTGACCGTCCCCGGCGCGCTGGCCGAGCGACCGCTGCCCGCCCCGGCGAGCAGCGCCACCGTCGACGGCTACACCGTCGCCCTCACCGGAGCCCCGCAGCCGGGGCGCACCACGACGCTGACGCTCACCGTCAGCCGCGACGGCGCACCTGTCACCGACCTGGAGCCGTACCTCGGCGCGTACGGTCACCTTGTCGCGCTGCGCCGTGGTGACCTGGCCTATCTCCACGTACACCCCGAGGGCAGCCCGGGAGACGGGCGCACCGCCCCCGGCCCACAGGTCAGCTTCGCCACCGAGTTCCCCTCGGCCGGCGCGTACCGGCTCTATCTCGACTTCCGCCACCGGGGAGTGGTGCGTACCGCCGAGTTCACGGTGCACGTCGGTGACCCGGGCGGCACCACCGGACCGGCCGACGGGCACCCCACCACCGCGCCCGAGGACGGGCACGGGACCCCCGGGCACGGACACGACTGACAGGACCCGCAATGAGTACGAGCCGACCCCTGACCACCGCGCCGCACCTGATCGAGCTGGCCATCGGCGGGATGACCTGCGCGTCCTGCGCCGCCCGGATCGAGAAGAAGCTCAACCGGATCGACGGCGTGCAGGCCACCGTCAACTACGCCACCGAGAAGGCGACGGTCTCGTACGCCGACCCGGTCACTCCGGACGATCTCGTCGCCACCGTCGAGAAGACCGGTTACCAGGCCAGCCTGCCGCCGCCGCCCACCCCGGCCGGACCGGCTGCCGCCGAGCCGGCGGACCCGCTGCGTGCCCTGCGTACCCGGCTGTGGGTGTCGGTGGCGTTGAGCCTGCCGGTGATCGCGCTGGCCATGGTGCCGGCCTGGCAGTTCACCTACTGGCAGTGGCTGTCGCTGACCCTGGCCGCCCCGGTGGTGGTCTACGGCGGGCTGCCCTTCCACCGGGCCGCGCTTGTCAACCTGCGGCACGGTGCCGCGACCATGGACACCCTGGTGTCGCTGGGCACGTTGGCCGCCCTCGGCTGGTCGGTGTGGGCGTTGTTCCTCGGCACCGCCGGCACCCCCGGCATGACCCACCCGTTCAGCTTCTCCATCGGTCGTACCGACGGCGCCGGCAACATCTATCTGGAGGCGGCCGCCGGGGTGACCACCTTCATCCTCGCCGGTCGCTACTTCGAGGCGCGCGCGAAGCGCACCGCCGGGTCGGCCCTGCGGGCCCTGCTGGAACTGGGCGCCAGGGACGTGTCAGTGCTGCGGGACGGGGTGGAGACCCGGGTCCCGGTCGACCAGCTCGCGGTGGGCGACCGCTTCGTGGTGCGGCCCGGCGAGAAGATCGCCACCGACGGGAAGGTGGAGGAGGGCTCCTCGGCGGTCGACGCCAGTCTGGTCACCGGCGAGTCGGTACCTGTCGAAGTGGGAACGGGTGACGCGGTGATCGGCGGCTGCGTCAACGCCGGTGGCCGACTGGTGGTCTCCGCGACCCGGGTAGGCGCCGACACCCAGCTCGCCCAGATGGCCCGGCTGGTCGAGCAGGCGCAGAGCGGCAAGGCCGCCGCCCAGCGGCTCGCCGACCGCATCTCCGGAGTCTTCGTGCCGATCGTGATCGCCCTGGCTGCCGGCACCCTGGGCTGGTGGCTGGGGAACGGCGCCGGCCCGGCCGCCGCCTTCACCGCCGCCGTGGCGGTGCTGATCATCGCCTGCCCGTGCGCCCTCGGCCTGGCCACCCCGACCGCGCTGCTTGTCGGCACCGGGCGGGGCGCACAGCTCGGCGTCCTGATCAAGGGGCCGGAGGCGCTGGAGTCCACCCGGCGGGTGGACACCGTGGTGCTCGACAAGACCGGCACCGTGACCACCGGCCGGATGAGCCTGCTCGCGGTAACCCCCGGCGGAGGTGAGCGACGCGACGAGGTGCTGCGCCTGGCTGCCGCCCTGGAGAACGGCTCGGAGCACCCGGTCGCCCGAGCGGTGGTGGCCGGTGCCGCCGACGTCGGCGTGCTGCCGCCGGTCACCGATTTCGCGAACGTGGCCGGGCTGGGGGTCAGCGGCGCCGTGGACGGCCGCCAGGTGCTGCTCGGCCGGGCCCGGCTGTTGGAGGAGCGGGGTCTGGTCGTACCGGACGACCTTGCCCGGGCAGCGACCGACGCGGAGGCGGCGGGGCGCACGGCCGTGCTGGTCGGCTGGGACGGCCAGGCCCGCGGCCTGCTCGCCGTGGCCGACCAGGTGAAGCCGACCAGCCGGGAGGCGGTACGGCGGCTGCGCGCGCTCGGCCTGAGGCCGGTGCTGCTCACCGGTGACAACGCCACGGTCGCCCGGGCGGTGGCCGCTGAGGTGGGCATCGACGAGGTGATCGCGGAGGTGCTGCCCACGGAGAAGGTCGAGGTGGTCGCCCGGTTGCAGGGGGAGGGCCGGGTGGTGGCGATGGTGGGCGACGGCGTCAACGACGCCGCCGCGCTGGCCCAGGCGGACCTCGGACTGGCGATGGGCACCGGCACCGACGTGGCGATCGAGGCGTCCGACCTGACTCTCGTCCGGGACGACCTGCTGGCTGCGGTGGACGCCATCAGGCTGGCCCGCGCCACCCTCGGCACCATCAAGGGCAACCTGTTCTGGGCGTTCGCGTACAACGTGGCCGCCCTGCCGCTGGCAGCCGCCGGGCTGCTCAACCCGATGATCGCGGGGGCGGCGATGGCGTTCTCGTCGGTGTTCGTGGTGGCCAACAGCCTCCGGCTGCGCCGGTTCCGCCCCGTTTCTTGAACTTTTCCGGTTGGTCGATGCCGGACTGGGTACCTGACTGGACGTAGCGACAGGATCCCCCGGGAGGGCGACATGGGCGTCGAGGACAAGTTCAACAACACCGCCGAGAACACCGGCGGCAAGATCAAGGAAGGCGTGGGTCACGCCACCGACGACGAGCGCCTGGCGGCGGAAGGTCGCGGCGACCAGATGCGCGCCAACCTCAAGCAGGCCGGCGAGAAGATCAAGGACGCGTTCCGCAAGTAGTCCGGTACGCCACGAGTCGCCGGGCCGGTGAACGCCGGCCCGGCGACTCGTGTGTAGCTCAGGCGCCCAGCGGTCGGCCGGCGGTGAGTCGCAGGGTGAACCCCTGGTCGTCGCGGTGGTAGGTGACGTGGTTGCACGACTGATGGGTGATCCACAAGCCCAGCCCGCCGGGCATCCCGTTGGCCGACGGCAGCAGCCCGGCGTACGGATCCTGGGGGCCGGTACCGGCGTCACTGACGGTGGCGACGATGCGTTCCGCGCCCGCCCACAGCCGGAACCGGACCGGGGGACTGCCGTGCCGCAGCCCGTTGGTGACGGTCTCGCTGACGGCGACGACGAAGTCGTCGAACTCGTCATCCCGGAGCCCACCCTGGCCCACCTGGTGTACGGCCGCGCGGGCCTGCGCCGCCGTCGGGCCGAGCAGGTCGACCAGGGGCGGGGTCGTCTGCATCGGGTCGGGTGGCATCGGGCGCGTCTCGCGCAGGAAGGTCTCCGGCGCGACGTAGTCGACACTCGGCAGATGCCGCCCGTCGACTGCGGCGAAGCACGGGTGCGTGGCGGCGACGTCGGCCAGCACCCCGGGTGCGCTGGTCCGGGTGTCGTACGCGCACATGCTCCACAGCGGCCAGTCGTCGTACGCGTGGTTGATCGCCGACTCGTACCGGGCCCACCAGTCCCAGGTGGGGCCGAGACCGACCGGCGGCACCTCGCCGATGATCCGGATCTGGGTGGCACCGTCGGCGACCAGATCGGCGAGGAGCTGGCGGTACATCCGGATGGCGGCGGTGGGCCGGGCGTAGACGTCGCCGCCCGACAGGAACTCGACCTTCGTGTCGGGGGGCAACGCGGCGCGCACCAGGTTGCCGGTGCGCTCGCCGAGCGCCACGAAGGTGGGCTCGTTCGCCTCCACACCACCGACCAGGAACGGCACCACGACGGCGAGCAGTTCCTCGTCGGAGCCGTAACAGAGAGCCTCGTGGAAGTAGCCGGTGCGCCCGGCGGCCGCACCGGTCCTCACCGGGTCACCTCCACCCGCAGGTCGGGCAGGTCCAGCAGGGCGGCGAGCCGGGCCACCCCGGAGCGGGCGGCCCGCAGCACCACCGTCACCTGCCGGTCCCGGGCGTACTCGTTCAGGTGGATGAGCGCCCGGTGGTCGAGGAAACGGAGCCCGTCGGCATCCAGCACCAGTTCGTCATCGACGGGTTGCAGATCCGCGCGGTCCAGCGCGGTGCGGAACAGGTCGTGGTTGGACGGGTCCAGCTCACCGGCGAGGGCGGCCTGCCCCTGACGCAGCGGTACCGCGTACAGCCGGAACAGCAGCTGGCCGAGGTTGTGTTCCGGGTGCAGGCAGGCCAGCTCGGCGACCGCCGGATCGCCCAGCTGCGAGCGGTCGTACGCGCACATGGCCTGGAACGGCTCGGTGCGCATCATCTCGTTCACACGCTGCTCGTAACGGGCGAACGCGTCGCGTTGCGCGGCGGTACGGACCAGCTCGGTGGCGTCGGCGGCCACCCGCAGGCCGCTGTATCCGGCGGCGACGGCCTCCCGGGTGGCCCGGCGGTAGGACGCCACCTGACTCGCCGGATCGATCACCGCTGTGCTGCCGTACGCGCCGTCGAGGGAGCGGACCTGGGCGGCACCCGTCAGCAGCGCGTCGGCGAAGTCCCGGACACCGAGCAGGTGGTCCCGGACCGGTTCGGCGGGACCGGAGACGACGAACCAGACCCGCTCGCCGGCCGCCAAGCCGGCGCGCAGGAACTCCACGGCATGGGTCATGAACCCGGCCGGGTCGTCGTACGCCCAGCACAGGTGCCGGTACCGCGGCGGTTGGTCAGTCAGCACGGCACTCCGCTCGCTCACGTGAGGTGCCCCATCAGTGCAGTCTACGGCGTCGCCCGGAGCGGTCCGGCTAGCCAGGTCCTCCGATTGCCGGCCCTATTGCCGGCCCGCCGGGGAACCAACCGACGGTTTCCACCGACCAATACGGCGATGACAGCCGTGACCGACGACATCAGCGGGTACGCGCTCGCCGCGGGCCGGGGCGACCATGCCGCCGCAGCCGCGTTCGTGCGGGCCACCCAGCAGGACGTACGGCGGTTCCTGACCCACCTGCCGGGGGTGCGGGAGGTCGATGACCTGGTCCAGGAGACGTACCTGCGAGCCTGGCGGGCACTGCCGTCGTTCGCCGGCCGCTCCACGGCCCGGACCTGGCTGCTCGCCATCGCCCGGCGGGTCGCCGTGGACCAGGTACGCGCCGCCACCTGCCGGCCACGGACCGCGAACCTCAGCGACTGGCAGACCGCCGCGGAGAGCACACCGGCCGGAGTGCGTGCCGGGGTGGACGAGCAGGTGGTGCTCCGTGGAATGCTCGACGGTCTCGCCCCCGAGCGGCGTGAGGCGTTCGTGGCGACCCAACTGCTCGGCCTGTCGTACGTCGAGGCCGCGCAGGTTTGTGACGTGCCGGTCGGCACCATCCGATCCCGGGTGGCCCGGGCCCGTGAAGATCTGGTCGCGGCGATGCGGTCGGCCGACCGTCCGGCGGACCGGCCCGGCGCTGCCGGATGAGGCCCGTCAGGCGACCCGCCGCCGGTCACGGTTCCGGTCGTCGCCGTGAGCGGCACGCCGGCGGGCCGGGGCGGAACCTAGGTGGGCGGAGTGCCGGGCCTGGGCCGAGTAGGGCGGCAACAGCCGCAGCGGGGCGGGCTCGTCGACCTCGTCGAGGCGCAACCGCCAGCGGGACCGCTCCGGCTGGCGCCGGTCGCCCGGCTCGCCGGGCCGGCGGGAGCTTCGCGCCAGCAGCACGGTGATCAGGTAGCCGACCACCAGGAAGCCGTGACTCACCAGCCGCTCCACCGCGACCTGCGAGGCGACGAGGTCGTTGACCGACAGCAACACCAGGGTGACCACGAAGGCGCCGAGCATCGGCAGCAGCCCCGACGGCGAGGTCCGACGCAGCGCGACGAAGAGGAAACCCGCACCCACGGCGACATTCCAGGCGGCGGATTCGTGCCACAGGTGCTGGCCGTTGGCGTGGAGGTGCTCGGCGACCTCGGCCCGGCCGATCTGCGCCAGCCCGAGCACCAGTTGCACGGCGCCCAGCAGACCCAGCGCGGCGCGCAGCCCGTTGACCAGGCTGGGTCGCGCACCGGTCGCCGGCCACCAACGACTCGGCATCGCGGCGGCGACGAGCGTGCGCCAGCGCCGACGCGGCGGCGGTGCGGTGGCGAGAATCGCCTCGGTCAGATCCGGCAGCGAGGTCACCACCTGGGTACGCGCCCGGCGGGTCACCTTCGCTGCCGCGTCCAGCCAGGCCCGGCAACCGGCGCAGTTCTCCAGGTGCGCACCGACGTTGCGCTGCTCGTCCGCCGTGACCTCACCGTCCAACTGCGCCGACAGGATCTCCCGCCACTGCTCACACCGCATGTACCTATAGTCGCTTCCCGGGCTGGCATGGTTCCCGGTCGGCACCGCCGGACCGGCCGACACCGAGGTCAGGGCCGGGGTGCCGGACGGTGGCGAGGGTCGCGGGCGGTCAGCGGCCGGGCAGGCTGCCGAGCAGAACGGCCCGCCTCGACCGGTGCGTGAGGCCCTCGGCGACGCTGCCCAGCAAGCGGTCGCCGATCCCGTGCCCGTGCCGGCCGACCACCAGCAGATCCACATCCCGGTCGTCGGCGACCGTCAGCAAGGCATCGACGGGGTGACCGGTGACGACCACGGTGGTGGGCCGGGGCAGCCCTTCGGGCAGTCCGGCGGCCCGCTCGTCGATCATGCGGCGGGCCCGCTGGTGCTCCTGCCGGGACTCCGCGTCGGTCAGGTCGGCGCTGGTCACGGTGACCAGGACGAGTTCACTTGTGCTTCCGGTGAGGGCGCGGGCGATGGCACGCAGCGCGCGGTCGGAGTGCGCGGAGCCGTCCACCCCGACCAGCACGCGCAACCCGTTGCCGACCGGTCGGGCTGGTCGGTGGCGTACGTCGACCAGCTGTGGGCGGGCCCGGCCCCGCTCGACCGCGATCGGCACGAACAGCGGCCCGAGCAGTGCGCCCACCAGGTACCAGAGCGGGCTGCGGTGACCGCCACGGGTGACGAAAACCGCTGCCGTGCCCAGTCCGATGGCCAGCCACAGCACTGCCACCAGCGCCGCGTACCACCACTCAGACACGACGTGTCCCGCTGGTGGGTCGGGCCTTCGACGTGGAAGGGACGGGTTCGGCCATGCCAGCGACTACCCCGCCAGGCCGGGGGTAAGCGCACGGTTCGTGCGTCGAGAGGAGGTTGCCGGGGGTGTCCCGTCCGTTCGTGAACTGGTCCGGCAGTCTCGCCTTCACCCCGTCCGGCTGCGCCGAGCCAGCCGACGAGGACGAGGTGCGGGAACTGGTGCTGCGGGCCCGTGAGGCGGGAACCAACCTGCGCCCGGTGGGCTCGGGCCACTCGTCGAGCCCGCTGGTACGCACCGACGGCACCCTGGTCAGCCTGCACCGGATGGCCGGTGTGATCGACAAGGCCGGTGACCGGGCCACGGTCCGGGGCGGTAGCCGGCTCAGAGAGCTGGGTGCGGGCCTCTACGAGGCCGGGCTGGCCATGGAGAACCTCGGCGACGTGGACTACCAGTCCATCGCGGGCGCCATCGCCACCGGCACCCACGGCACCGGCCTCGGCTTCGGCAACCTGTCGACGCAGGTGTCCGAGGTACGCCTCGTCACGGGCACCGGTGAGGTGCTGGACGTCTCCGCGACCAGTAACCAGGAGCTGCTGCCCGCCGCCCGGCTCTCCCTCGGTGTCCTGGGAGTGGTGACCCAGCTCACCCTCGACCTGGAGCCCAGCTACGAGTTGCGTCGACGGTCCTGGTGCGCCCCGATCGAGTGGACCCTCGACCATCTGGCCGAGTTGCAGCACACCAACCGCAACATGGACTTCTACTGGTACCCGCGCAGCGACCTGACCCAGATTCGCACCATGAACCGAATCGACGGGGTGGCCGCGCGTTCCACGTGGCCGGCCCGCCGGGTGCCGGAGTGGAACGGGTGGCAGGAGCCCAGGGAACTGGAGATCGGGCCGACCCACGACACCATCCCTCAGCATCGCGATCTGCGTTTCGAGGAGATCGAGTACATGCTCCCGTCAGAGGCGTTCCCAGCCTGCTTCGCGGAGATCCGGCGACGGATCCTGAGCCGGCACCGGCGCACCGTGGGCTGGCGGGTGTTGGTCCGCAGCATCGCCGCCGACGACATCTGGCTCAGCAACGCGTACGGTCGCCCCACCACCGCCATCGCCTGCCTGCAGAACGCCTCGTTGCCGTACGAGGAGTACTTCCGCGACATGGAGGCCGTCTTCCGGCAGTACGGCGGACGGCCGCACTGGGGCAAGAAGCACTGGTTGACCGCCGAGGACCTGCGACCGCTCTTTCCCCGCTGGGACGACTTTCAGGCGGCCCGCCGCCGCCTCGACCCGGACGGGGTGTTCCTCACCCCGGACCTGGCCCGACTGCTGGAGGAGGCGTGATGGCGCAGGTGTGGGCGGTGCCGGGCGGGCACGTGCCGTTCGGCGGCACCGGCGGCGAGCCGCAGTTCACCAGTTTCGACCAGTTGTGTGTGCTGAACACCACCGACTCCGAGGCGGAGGTGCTGCTCCACTTCTACTACGAGGACACCGAACCGGTCGGGCCGTACCGGTTCGCCGTCGGTGCCCGACGCATCCGGCACGTACGGGTCAACGACCTGATCGATCCGGAGGCCGTCCGCCTCGACCGCCCGTACGGCTGTGTCCTCAGTTCGCCAGTGCCGGTGGTGGTGCAGTTCCTCCGGCAGGACACCCGATTGCCGGGCACCGTGGCACTCACCGGGACCATGGCCCACCCCGTCGGATGACCCGATGAGCAGCCTCCGGGGACGCTTCGCAGCCGCCGGCAGGCGCAGTTACGGCCGGCTGCGACAGCATCTGCTGCTGGCCTTCCAGGGCGGTCTGGCCGCGTCGCTGGCCTGGTTGGTCGCCGAGCAGGTGCTCGGCAACCCGGACCCGACCTTTGCCCCGATCGCCGCGGTCGCCGTCATCGCCACCTCGATCGGCCGGCGAGCCCGCCGGGCCGTCGAACTGATCGTCGGCGTGATCGTCGGGGTCCTGATCGGCGACCTGCTGGTGGGTACGGTCGGCACCGGTGCCTGGCAGACGTTCGTGATCGTGTTCGGTGCGCTGCTTGTCGCGGTGGCCGTGCGGGGCACCGGTGCCCTGGTGACCCAGGCCGGCGGCGCGGCGGCACTGATCGCCACCCTCGCCCCGGGCACGCCGGACATCGTCCTGCCGCGGACGGTGAATGCCCTGGTCGGTGGCGCGACCGGGCTGCTGGTGGTGCTGGTCCTCGCCCCGATGAACCCGACCCGCAGCGTGCGCCGCATCGCCGGGCCGGCGCTGGACACCTTCGCCCGGCAGTTGACGTCGGCCGCGGAGGCGCTGGCCCGAGGGGATGCGCGCCGGGCGAGGGAGGTGCTGGACGAGATGCGGTCCGCCGAAGGACAACTGCGGGAGGTCGGTGACGTGGTGACCGCTGCCGAGGAGGTGGTCCGCTTCTCTCCGCTGCAGTGGCGGCGGCGCCGGGCGCTGGCCGCGTACGGCGCCGGGGCCGAGCACCTGGACCGAGCTTTCCGCAACAGCCGGACGCTGGTCCGCCGCATCTTCACGGCACTGCGTGACCACGAACCGGTGCCGGTCTGCCTGTCCACCGCCGTCGAGCAGGTGGGGCAGGGCGTGCGCCTGATGCACGAGGAGTTCCTGTCGATGCAGGAGCCGGTCCGGACGCGGGAGCGGGTGCTGCGGGCCGTGCAGGACGCTGGTGAGGCATGCCGGCAGGAGATCGGCTTCTCCGGCACCATCGTGGTTTCCCAACTGCGGACTGTCGCCAACGACATGCTGCGGGCCACCGGCGTGCCGGGCGACGAGGCCCGCCGGTTGGTCCGGCGGGCCGCCGCCGGTTAGGCCCTGTGTCGAAGTCCCTGGCCGGCCTACGGCGGGCCCAGGCGACGGCCGGCCGCGTTAGGCATTGGTCCGGATACAACACCGGTATCCGGACCAATCCCCGCCTTGCCGGACCGCCGCCTGGACTCCGCCTCGGCTCGACCGAGGACTTCGACGCAGGGCCTAGGCCCTCACCTGCCGCTCGACACCGGTCGCGACGCTCCCCGGCGACGACGGGCGTTGTTCATCCCAGCAGGTCGCGACGCCGGTGGCCGAGCCTGCCGAGGGCGGCGGCGAGCACCGCGATCCCGACCATGATCCACCACGCCGGCCAGGCGGGCGACTCGGCCGGGACCGCCGCCAGATGGGTGAACGGTGAGATCGCGGGCACCCACCCCGGAAGATCGGCGCTGTCGGCGAGCACCTGGAGCAGGAACCCGCCGATCGCGGGTAGGACACCGACGGCCGCGGTGGCCCGGGGCAGCCAACCGAGGGCGAGGATCGCCGCGCCGAGGCAGAGCAGCACGACCGGCAGCACGTGCCAGGTGCCGGCCAGGGCGGCGGCCAGCGGCAGTGGGGCGTCCACCAGATAGGCGCCGAGCCAGGTCGCCGTCGCCGCCACGGTGACGAGCACCGCCACCCCGCCGAGGGTGGCCAGCGTCTCGGCGGTCAGCAGCCGGTTGCGGCTGATCGGCTGTGCGTACAGCGACGTCAGCCGGCCGTCCGTCTCGGCGGCCACGAACTCGGCGAGCCGGGACGCGGCGAAGACCCCGACCGGCACGGCGAGCAGGACGAACAGGGACGCGGTGTAGCCGCGTACGCTGCCCAACTCGGTGAAGCCGGCCTGCGCGGCGAGTTCGGCGAAGCGCGGATTGTCCGACAGGAAGTCGGTCATCGACGTCGCCAGCAGACCGATCAGCAGGAAGTACGCGCCGATCCCGGCGGACCAGCCGGCCAGCGGGCGCGACATCCGGCGTACCGCGAACCCGTCGACCGTGCCGAGCAGCCATTTGCGGGGCGGCCGGCCGGCCGGTGCGGCGACCAGCCCGGCCCGCACGTCACGACGCCCGGCCAGCGCTGTCGCCGCCGCGCCGACCAGGAGCGCCGCACCGGCCAGCACGAGCAGGGGCAGCAGCCGGTCGTCGCGGTAGGGACGGACGAGGGCGAGCAGCCCGTACGGCGACAGCCAGCGCAACCACCCCAGCGCAGCGACGCCGTCCCCGACCATCCGGGCCAGCATTCCGACGCCGAGCACGGCCAGGGCCGACCCGCTCGCCCCGGCCCGGGTCGGCATCACCTGCGCAGTCAACAGCGCCGTCGCCACGGCGAAGAGGGCGACCAGCACGAGACCCGCCGCGTACCGAAGGGCGCCGCCCGGTGGCGTGCCGGCCGCGACGAGCACGATCCCGGCCGCGGCTCCGGCGATCACCACTGCGGCATTCAGGACGGCGAGGTGCCGACCGAGCACGGCCGGCACCGTCAGCCGGCCAGCCAGCAGGAGGTCCCACCGGCCGCTCTCCTCCTCGCCCCGGGTGACCCGGGTGGTGGCGAGCACCCCCCACACCGAGAGCAGGACGGCAAGTACGGTGCCGGTCCGCCAGACGGTGAAGCCACCCGGGGTGTCCAGCGCGAACGGTTCGCCGAAGAGGGTGCGGACCGCCGGGTTCTCAGCGAGGGCGGCCAACGCGGCGGCGTCGAGTGCGGTGCCGGCCGTGCTCTCGTACCCGGCGACGACGACGGCGGTGACGCCGGCCGTCACCGCGGACACGACGAGCGCGGGCCGACGGACCTGGCGCAGGGCGAGCCGGGTGACGGCGGCCCTGGCGGCGCCTCCGCCTCCGATGGCGGTCACCGACTCCCCTCCCCGTAGTAGTCGAGGAAGATCTCCTCCAGCGTGGGCTCGCGCATGGTGAGGGTGGTGAGGTCGGCCCCCGCCAGTGCCCGCAGGGCCGGGCCGGGCGGCCCGGTGAGGGTGAATCGCAGCGCGGCCCCGTCGACCTGAACGCCGTCGATGCCCGCCACGCCGGTCAACTCCGGTACCGGGCCGGCGAACCGCACCAGCACCTCGGTGCGGTGCAGCCGCCGCAACTCCGGGATGGTGGCGACCTCGACGAGGCGCCCGGCGCGCAGGATGCCCACCCGGTCGCAGACGGCTTCCACCTCCGCCAGCTGATGGGAGGAGAGGAACACCGTGCTCCCGGTGTCGCGGGCCTCGTTCACCGCGCGGCGGAACTCGCGTTCCATCAGCGGGTCCAGGCCGGCGGTCGGCTCGTCCAGGACGAGCAGCGGCGCACGGGTGGCGAACGCGGCGATCAGGGCCACCTTCTGTCGGTTGCCGGTGGAGTAGGCCCGTCCCGGCTTCGACAGGTCGAGGGCGAACCGGTCCACCAGTTCGTCCCGGTAGGCGACGTCGACGCCTGGCCCGGTGGCGCCGAGCAACTCCAGGATCTCCGCGCCGGTGAGCTGCGGCCAGAGCGTCACATCGGCCGGCACGTAGGCGAGCCGCTGGTGTGCCGTGGCCACGTCGGCGGCGGCGGTACCGAAGATCCACGCCTGGCCGGCGGTCGGGCGGGCCAGGCCGAGCAGCAGCCGGATGGTGGTGGACTTGCCGGCGCCGTTGGGCCCCAGGAAGCCGAACACCTCACCGGCGTCGACGGTCAGGTCGAGATCGTCGAGGGCGAGCAGGGAACCGTACCGCTTGCTCAGGTGCTCGGTGCGGATGGCGGGCGGGTGCACGGCGGCCTCCGAGAGGTTGTTGAGGACACGACCGCCGACCAGGCTTCCCGGCACACCAGCCTCACCTTAGGCCCTGTGTCGAGTCCCTGGCCGGCCCACGTCGGGCCCAGGCGACGGCCGGCCACTCGCCGTGCGGGTCAGCCCGCCGACGGGACGAGGGCCGACGGCGACTCGTCACCGGTGTCCGGCGACGATGCCGCGCGCGGCGGGACCGTCGGGGTCTCCGGGGGACGCCGGATCCTGGCCGGCCGCTCCGGGTCGCCGGTCTCGCCGCGCCAGTGGGCGAGCCGGCCGGCCCGGGCGACCGCCCGCAGACGGCGTTCCGCCCGGTCCCGGACGTGTGGGGTGGTGACCACGAGCAGCTGATCACCGTGGCGCAACCGGGCGTCCGGCTCAGGTACGAAGGCGGTCCCGTCGCGGACCACGAGGGTGACCGCGGCCGGTGGCGGCAGCCGCAGCTCGCGGATGTGCACGCCGTGCATCTGGGAGTCGGGCTCGACGGTGAGGTGCAGCAGGTCCGCGTCGATGGCGTCCAGCGGCGCGGACTCAACCTGCAGGTCCGGACCGATCCCGGCCGAGCTGAGCCGCAGGCGTTTGGCCAGCCACGGCAGCGTCGGAGCCTGCACCAGTGTGAAGACCACGACCAGCACGAAGACGATGTTGAACAGCTGTTCGCTGGCGCCGACGCCGGCCACGACGGGAATGGTGGCCAGCACGATGGGCACCGCGCCCCGCAGCCCGGCCCAGGACAGCAGCACCTGTTCGCGCAGCGGAATCCGGAACGGCAACAGGGTGACCAGCACCGACATCGGGCGAGCGAGCAGCAGCAGTACCAGACCCACGGCGAGGGCGGGCAGGATCGCGGCGGGCAGTTCGCTGGGATTGGCCAACAGACCGAGCATGACGAACAGGCCGATCTGCGCGATCCAGCCGAGCCCTTCGGCCACCGACACCGTGGCGCGGCGGTGCGCCAGCCGGGCGTTGCCCAGGATCAGCGCGGCGAGGTACGCGGCGAGGAAACCGCTGGCCTGGACGAGCCCGGCGGCGGCGAAGGCGAAGATGCCGCAGGAGAAGGTGGCGATCGGATAGAGGCCCGATGCGGGCAGGGTGAGCCGGCGCAGGAACCACACTCCGGCGAGGCCGATCGCGACGCCGACCGCGCCACCGATGCCGAGCTGGTAGACCATCTGGACCAGCAGTTCCACCGGGCTGGTCGCGGTCAGTCCGGTGGCGCTGAAGGCGAGTACCAGGATGACTGTGGGTGCGTCGTTCAGCCCCGACTCTGCCTCCACCAGCCCGGCCAGTCGCCGGGGCAACGGCAGGGTGCGCAGCACCGAGAAGACCGCCGCCGCGTCGGTGGAGGACACCACCGCGCCCAGCAGCAGAGCCAGCTGCCACGAGACATCGAGCAGCAGGTGCGCGCCGAGGGCGGTGACCCCGACGCTGATCAGCACACCGACGGTGGCGAGCGCGGTCGCCGGTGCCAGTACCGGTCGAATGTCGGAGAACCGGGTGGTCAGGCCACCCTCCACCAGGATCACCGCAAGCGCCGCAGTGCCCAGGGCCTGCGCCAGGGCGGCGTCGTCGAAGCGCAGGCCGAGTCCGTTCTCGCCGAGCAGCAGCCCGATGCCGAGGTACGCCAGCAGCATCGGTACGCCGACCCGGGTGGCCAGCCGTGCGGCGGTGACGCTTACCAGCACGGTCGCCGCCGCGGCGATCATCAGCAGGTAGACCTGTTGCAGGGTCATCCCGGAACCTGTCCCAGCCGCAGTCGACCCATGCATCCGCTCCCTCACGCTCGCGCCCGCTGTGGGGGTACAACGCCGACACCCGCCCCCACGGGCCGCACAGCCGGCACGCCCGGCTCTGTCAGCCGGGCGGCGACCCGTGCCACGGTGTGTCCCCGCGCTCACGTTACCGGGCGAGCAGCCACCGAATGCCGAGCGTGACGGTGACGCACTGTCCGGACGATCTGCGGGCCGCCCGTGGGGTCTCGTGTCCGGCTGCGCGACCATGGCCCGGTCACGCGTACGACGACGGAGCAGACGGGAGCCGGCTCATGGGCGGCGGGACAGCACAGCGGACCGATCGACTGGAGGCATGGGAGCGGGTCAGCGCCGCACCGCTCACCGTGCTGTCCGTGGTGTTCCTGGTGGTGTACGCGGCACCGATCCTGCGTCCGGACCTCAGCCCGGCCTGGCGGGCCGCCTGTTCCGCCACGACGATCGTCGTCTGGGCGCTGTTCTGGGCGGACATCGTCGTTCGGCTGCGGCTGGCCACGGACCGGCGGAAGTTCCTCCGGGAACACCTGTTCGACCTCGTGGTGCTGACCCTGCCGATGCTGCGACCACTGCGCGCGGTACGCCTGGTCATGGTGGTGCTGACCATCAATCGCCGCACCGAGGTGTGGGCGCGCGGCCGGCTGGCCGTCTACGTCGCCGCCACGGCGGCACTGCTGGTGCTGGTCTCCGCGCTGGCGGTGCTGGACGCCGAACGACTCGCGCCGGGCGCCAACATCACCGCCTTCGACGACGCGTTGTGGTGGTCGACGGTCACCATCACCACCGTCGGTTACGGCGACTTCTACCCGGTGACCACCGCGGGGCGATTCGTCGCCCTCGGTCTGATGATCGGTGGGATCGGCCTGATCGGTTTCGTCACGGGTTCGCTGGCGACCTGGATCGTCGAGCGCGTCGCGGCTGGCGCCGACAAGCCGGCGGCGGCCACCAGCGACGACGTGGCGGCCCTGCGTGCCGAGATCGCCGCCCTGCGGCGGCACCTCGACCCCAATTCGGCCGAGCGCACCAGCGGCTGAACGGCGACGGCCGGCAGCGCGTCGGCCGTGATCGGGCGTTCCGGCCTGCTCGGTCGAGTTTGTCCCGGAAGATGGTGGATGCGGTGTCCGGCCGGCCGCCGGGGCGGAAGGCGGCGACCCGGGTCGGCGGCGCGGGTCCGGTTCTCTTCGTCGGCGGGGTGACGGTGACGCTCGAACAGTCAGCGGGGACGTCGCGATCCGACGAACACCACGGCATGTCCACCCACGAGGTGGTGCTGCTGCTGGAGACGGACCCGCAGCGCGGCCTGAGCGACGCCGAGGCCGCCCGGCGGCTGGACCGGTACGGGCCCAACGTGCTACCCGCCGCCGGTGGTGGCGGACTGCTGCGTCGGATCCTGCGGCAGTTCCACAACCCGCTCATCTACGTGCTGATCGCGGCCGGCGTGGTCACCGCGGTCCTCGGCGAGTACGTCGACTCGGCCGTGATCCTCGCGGTGGTGCTGATCAACGCCGGGATCGGCTACGCCCAGGAGTCGCGGGCCGAGGCGGCCCTGGACAGCCTGCGCTCGATGGTGCGTACCGAGGCGCGCGTGATCCGCGACGGCGAGCTGCGGGCGATCTCCTCCGACGACCTGGTCCCCGGTGACCTGGTGGTGCTGGAGGCCGGCGACAAGGTGCCGGTGGATCTGCGGTTGGTCCGGCTGGCCGAGTTGCGGGTCGACGAGTCGGCGCTGACGGGCGAATCCGTACCCGTGGACAAGCTGGAGGCGGAGCTGCCGGTGGGCACACCGGTCGCCGACCGGCGCAACATGGTCTGGTCGGGCACGCTCGTCGCGGCCGGCGGCGGCGCCGGCATCGCGGTGGCCACCGGGGCCGAGACGGAACTCGGCCAGATCCACCGACTGGTCGGTGCGGCGGAGGCGCTGGCCACCCCGCTGACCCGCAAGCTGGCCCGGTTCAGCAAGGTGCTGACCGTGATCATCCTGGTGCTGGCGGCGGTGACCTTCGCCGTCGGTCTGCTCCGCGGCCAGGACGTGGTCGAGACGTTCACGGCGGCCGTGGCGCTCGCCGTCGGCGCGATCCCCGAAGGGCTGCCGGCGGCGGTCACCATCACCCTGGCGATCGGGGTGACCCGGATGGCCCGTCGACGGGCGGTGATCCGTCGTCTGCCGGCGATCGAGACGTTGGGCAGCACTACTGTCGTCTGCTCCGACAAGACCGGCACGCTCACCGAGAACCAGATGACGGTCCGGGCGCTGTGGACCCCGGACGCCGAGTTCGAGGTGACCGGCGCCGGCTACCGGCCGGATGGGGAGGTCCGCGGCGACGGCCGGGGCGGCGACGCCCTGCGCTGGTCGCTGCTGGCCGGTGCCGGATGCAACGACGCGCGGGTACGCGAGCAGGACGGCGAGTGGCTGCTGGCCGGTGATCCGACCGAGGGCGCGATGCAGGTGGTAGCGGCCAAGGTGGGGATCGACCACGGTCGGCTGTCCGCCGACTATCCACGACGGGACACCATCCCCTTTGACTCGAAGCGGCAGTACATGGCGACGTTGCACGACGAGCGAGCCACGGGCCGGACGGTGGTCCTGGCCAAGGGGGGCGTCGAGCGGATCGTGTCGATGTGCCGGGGCGAGATGGGTGCCGACGGTCAGATCCGCCCGCTCCGGGCCGACGCCGCGCTCCGGGCGGCCGAGGAACTGGCCGGTCGCGGGCTGCGGGTGCTGGCCACCGCCGTACGACCACCGGACGGTCCGGACGACGGTTTCGACGAGGTCGCGCTGCCCGGCACCCTGGTCCTCACCGGGTTGCAGGCGATGCTCGACCCACCCCGCAGCGCCGCCGCCCCGGCGGTACGGGCCTGCCACTCGGCGGGCATCAACGTCAAGATGATCACAGGCGACCATGCGGCGACCGCCGGTGCCATCGCCGGCCAGCTCGGGCTGCTCGACGCCGAACGTCCGGATCGGGTGGTCACCGGCACCGATCTCGAAGAGTTGCCCGCCGAGGGGTTCGGCGAGGCGGTGGACCGGGCCGCCGTCTTCGCCCGGGTCTCCCCGGAACAGAAACTCCGGCTGGTCGAGACTCTTCAGCAACGAGGCCACGTGGTCGCGGTGACCGGCGACGGGGTCAACGACGCCCCCGCGTTGCGGCAGGCGAACATCGGCATCGCGATGGCCCGGTCCGGGACCGAGGTGGCCAAGGAAGCGGCCGACATGGTCCTCACCGATGACGACTTCGCCACCATCGAGGCCGCGGTGGAGGAGGGCCGCGGGGTCTTCGACAACATCACAAAGTTCATCGTCTGGACGCTGCCGACGAACCTCGGTGAAGGGCTGGTGGTGCTGGTCGCCATCGTGCTGGGTGCCACGCTGCCGCTGCTGCCCACGCAGATCCTCTGGATCAACATGACCACCGCCGTCCTGCTCGGCCTGATGCTGGCCTTCGAGCCGAAGGAGCGCGGCATCATGCGACGGCCGCCCCGCGACCCGGCCCGGCCGCTGCTGACCGGCGCTCTGGTGATCCGGATCGTGCTGGTGGCCACGTTGCTGGTGGCCGGCGCGTGGTGGGTGTTCCAGTGGGAGTACTCCAACGGTGCCGATGTCGCACAGGCGCGTACCGCCGCCATGAACGTCTTCGTCGTGGTCGAGACGTTCTACCTGTTCAGCTGCCGGTCGCTGACCCGTTCGGCATGGCGGCTCGGCTTCTTCACCAACCGTCTGCTGTTGCTCGGCGTCGCCGCGCAGGCCCTGTGTCAACTCGCCATCACGTACCTGCCACCGATGAACACCATCTTCGGCACGGCACCGATCGGGCCGGACGTGTGGTTGCGCATCCTGGCCGTCGGGGCGGTTTCCGCAGTCGTGGTCGCCATCGACAAGCGGCTGCGCCACGATCTCGGCTGAACGGCCGGCACGCCGAGGAGCCCGGTCACCGAGAACGCGCGACGGTCAGGCCCACAGCGCCTCGGCGAGGGCGACCCCGACGAACGCGGCGCCCAGCGCGGCGACGACGCTGACGCCAGCGTTGACCAGCGCGGGAAAACGGGCACCGTCCTCGAGGAGCCGGATCGTCTCGTAGCCGAAGGTCGAGTAGGTGGTAAGCGCTCCGCACAGACCGAGGCCGAGCAGGTTGACCAGGGAACCGGGCACTGTCCCCACCGCGGCCCCGCCGATCAGGACACCAAGGAGGAGTGAGCCGACCACGTTGACCACTAAGGTGCCCCAGGGAAAGACGGAGTCGTGACGTCCCTGCACCGCCCGGTCGACGAGGTAGCGCAACGGTGCGCCGACAGCGGCACCGAGCGCCACCAGGATGACGGCCATCAAGCGCTCCGCTTCCGGTCCACGCCGGTCGCCAGCCGGGTCAGGGTCACGCCCAGCCGGACGGCGGCGAGGGCGGCGACGAGGGTACCGGCGAGATACAGCAGGCCGGTCCGGGCCGCGCCGGCCGCCACCGCCTGCTGCACCTCGACGGCGTACGTCGAGAAGGTCGTGTAGCCGCCGAGCACGCCGACGCCGAGGAAGGGCCGGACCAGTCGGTGCGCGGCCCACACCTCGGTGATCAGCACCATCAGCGTCCCGATGAGCAGGCAGCCGGAGACGTTGACGGCAAAGGTGGCCCAGGGAAAGCCGGACGGCGGATGCGGAAAGGTCACCGTCAGCCCGTATCGCGCCAGCGCGCCGACCATCCCGCCAACGGAGATCGCGGCGAGCAGACTGGCGGTCCCGCCCCGCAGCTCCGCGCGCTGCCGCGGCACACTGAGATCGACATCCGGATCGACGGGCGGTCGCTGCGCCCCCACGGTCACCACCTACCAGTACGCGTCTGCCCTGGCAGGGACCGTTGGCGGCGAGCGCCGCGGTTGTCCCGCACCGGCGGGGTGGCGGGCCCCACCGCCACGGGCACCTCCGGTGGATGCCCCGTGCAGAGGATAACGCCGCTCGCTGGACGTGGACCCGGGGTGCGGCCAGCCGCTGTCGGTAAGGTGCGGCGGGTGACCGTGCTGCGTTCCGTCCTGCTGTTCGTCCTGGCCGCGATCGCCGAGATCGGCGGGGCCTGGCTGGTGTGGCAGGGCTGGCGGGAGCACCGGGGGCTCTGGTTCGTCGCAGCCGGGGTGCTCGCCCTCGGCGCGTACGGCTTCGTCGCCACCTTCCAGCCCGACCCGAACTTCGGCCGCATCCTGGCCGCGTACGGCGGGGTTTTCGTCGCCGGCTCGCTCGCCTGGGGGATGATCTTTGACGGCTTCCGCCCGGACCGGTGGGACCTCACCGGTGCCGCGATCTGCCTGCTCGGCGTCGCCGTAATCATGTACGCCCCGCGCGGTGCCTGACCCCGCTCGGCTGCCGGGGTGCGTCGAGCGACGGTGACCGGAGCCCGGCGTCCGGGTCGGGCGGTTCGGCGCGCCGACAGGGCTGGACCACCACCGCATCGACGGTGACGATAAGTAGCTGGTCGATCGCCTTTGGCTATCTCGTTGGTTCGCGTCCCGGCGGCGCCACTCAGCGGGCAGAGGTGACCGCCGCGTGTCGCCGACCCCTGGAGGTGTTTGCATGGCCGCCACGTCGACCCGACGTCGTGACCGAGCGGAACAGGCCGAGCCGTCGGCCGGGGAGTCGGTGCTCCCCGAGATGCGGGCCATGTGGTGGGAGACGGGCATGCGGGCGCGGACCCAGGCCGGTCTGCTCGCCGTCTTCGCCGAACTGCCCCGGCTGATCTGGGCGGCCCTGCGGATCAGCTGGCGGGCCGACCGGCTGCGTACCTCGGCGGTCGCCGTCGCGACGGTCGGTGCCGGCGTGATGTCGGCGTTCGGGCTGCTCGCGACGCAGCGGGTGCTCGTGGAGTTGTTCGCCGGTGGGCCGACCGGGGAGAGGGTGGTTGCCGCGCTGCCGGCGCTCGCGGTGCTGGCCGCGGCGACCGCGACGCGGTCCGGCATGGCGATCGCCACCGGTTACGCCCTGAACGGACTGACGCCCAGGGTCAGCCGGGAGGTGGAGCGAGGGTTGTTCGAGATGACCACGGCCGTGCGACTGGAGGCCTTCGACGCGGACGCTTTCGCCGACGACATGGAGCGTGCCTCCCGGGGCACCGATTCCGCCGTGGATCTGGTGCCCGCGTCGATGAACCTGCTCGCCGGGCTGGTCGGGGTGGTCGCGGTGACCGTGGCCGTCGTGGTGATCCATCCGCTGCTGCTGCCGGCGCTGCTGGTCGCGACCGTGCCGAACGCGTGGGCGTCGCTGCGGGCGGGGCACCTGCGGTACCAGACCTACATCGCCGGCTCGGTCCGGCGACGTCGAATGTGGTTGCTGCACCGGCTGATGGCCGAACGGGCGTCGGCACCGGAACTGCGCTCGTACGGCCTGCGCCGGTTCCTGCTGGACCAGTACGACCGGGTGATGGCGGTGGAGACCGACATCGAGCTGGCCCTGGCGCGTCGGGTGACCACGACGGTCACGGTGGGCTCGATGATCGGAGGCGTCGCCACCGCCGTGGTCTACGTGCTGCTCGGTCTGCTGCTCATCGACGGACAGATCCCGCTCGCGGCGGCGGCGACCTGTGTGATCGCGGTACAGGCGGCGCAACGTTCGCTGGCCGTGGTGACCTTTCAGATGGACCGCGTCTACACCGAGGGCCAGCACTTCCGCGACTACACGGGGTTCATGACCCGCGCCGCCACCTACCTGCCGGAGCAGGCGGTGGCAACGGCACCCGACCGGCTGCGGGAGCTGACCGTGGAGGCGGTGAGCCTGCGTTACCCGGATCGCGACACCCCGGCGGTGGATCGTGTGACGTTGACCGTCGAGGCGGGGCAGACGGTGGCTTTCGTCGGGGAGAACGGATCCGGCAAGAGCAGCCTGGCTGCGATGATCGCGGCCCTGCGTACGCCCAGCGACGGCGTGATCCGCTGGAACGGGCGTCCCCTGTCCGAGCTGGACCGCGACGAGTTGCGTGGTCGCATCGCCGTGGTCACCCAGGAGTACCACAAGTGGCCGTTCACCGCCGCCACGAACATCGCCATCGGGGACATCGACACCGAGGCCCGGCAGGACCGGATCGAGGCCGCCGCCGCCCGGGCGGTCGCCGACGAGATGATCCGTGAGTTGCCGCACGGGTACGAGACGCTGCTCGACCGTACGTTCGCCAAGGGACAGGACCTCTCCGGCGGGCAGTGGCAGCGGATCACCGCGGCTCGCGGTTTCC
This sequence comes from Micromonospora sediminimaris, assembly GCF_016863575.1. Classification (NCBI taxonomy): domain Bacteria; kingdom Bacillati; phylum Actinomycetota; class Actinomycetes; order Micromonosporales; family Micromonosporaceae; genus Micromonospora; species Micromonospora sediminimaris. Next base: position 227,520 of record NZ_BOPD01000009.1, on the reverse strand, counting down.
TGCGCGACGCCGAGCTGCTGGTGATGGACGAGCCGTCCTCGGCGCTCGACCCGCGGGCCGAGGACGCGCTGTTCCAGGCTATCCGCGACCGGCGCGGCCGGGCCACCACCATCCTGATCACGCACCGGCTGGCCAACGTCCGGCACGCCGACCGGATCTTCGTGCTGCATCACGGTCGTCTGATCGAGCAGGGCACCCACGACGAACTCGTCGCCGCCGGTGGTCGGTACGCCGAGCTGTTCACCCTCCAGGCCGCCGGCTACGCGGACACCGACCGCCTGCCCGCGCCCCGGCAACATCCGCACCCTGCCGCCGGCTGACACCCCGCCGGCGCGTCGTACGGAGAAGCCGCGCCGTCACGTTTGCGTCATCCGACGACGGGAACGGGTGTTGCCCAGGCCGCCTCGGCTGAGACCCGGGCACGGGTCGGGACAGACGCGGCCCGACGGCAGGAGCAGCGGATGAGCGAGCCCGTGTCCGACGAGCCCGTCGGCGAGCTGGAACTGATCCATGCCTTCACCGGGCCGATGCCCACCGGGGTCAGCGTCTCGCACACCGGCCGGATCTTCGTCAACTTTCCCCGCTGGGGCGACGAGGTGCCCGCCACCGTGGTCGAGCTGCGCGACGGCGCCGAGGTGCCGTACCCGGACGAGCGGTGGAACCAGCCGCGAGACGACGACGACCCGGGCGCCTTCGTCTCGGTGCAGAGCGTCGTGGTCGACCCCGTCGACCGGCTCTGGGTGCTCGACACCGGCAGCCCGAAGTTCCAACCGACTCGACCGGGCGGCCCCAAACTGGTCCGGATCGACCTGGGCAGCAACACCGTTGCCCAGGTGATCACCTTTCCGCCGGATGTGGCGCTGCCCACCACGTACCTCAACGACGTGCGCTTCGACCTGCGGCGCGGCGAGGCGGGCGTCGCGTACATCACCGACTCCGCGGTCGCCGGGCCGAACGGGATCATCGTGGTCGACCTGGCCAGCGGCGCCTCCTGGCGACGACTGCATGACCATCCCTCGACCAAGGCGGAGCCACTGGCCCGGTTCCGGCCGGTGGTGGAGGGGAGACCCCTCCTGCAACGGTCGGCCGGCGGGCCGCCGACACCGCTGACGATCGGCGCGGACGGGATAGCCATCTCCGCCGACGGTTCCCGGCTCTACTACTGTCCGCTGGCCTCGCGCCAGTGGTACAGCGTCGCCACCGACGCGCTCGCCGACGTCTCGGCCAGCGCGGACGAGGTCGTCGCGACGGTGGTCCACGAGGGCGACAAGGGCACCGGCTCCGACGGCCTGGAGACCGACGACGCCGGGCGGATCTACCTCACCGCGTACGAGCACAACGCGGTGCTGCGGCGGCGTCCGGACGGCGAGTACGAGAGTGTCGTCCACGACCCTCGGCTGCTCTGGCCGGACACCCTGTCGGTGGCGGTGGACGGGCACCTTTACGTCACTGCGAACCAGTTGCACCGGCAACCCGGTTTCCAGCAGGGCAGGGATCTGCGCCGCAAGCCGTACGCGCTGTTCCGGACCCGGATCGACGCGGGACCGGTGCTGCTGCGCTGAGGCCCGCCGGTGCTGACCGCTGGGGTGCCGCCCGGCGATGCTCACCGCGCCGGGTTGCCTCCAGTGGTGGACCGGCGGCGCAGCAGGAGCACCGCTGCGGCGGCCACCAGTGCCAGCACGATTCCGCCGCCGGCCAGCAGCGCCGCCGTGCCGGGACCGCCGGAGGAACTGCTCGCGGCCGGGCTGGCGGCTGCGGCGGAGGCGGTCGGTTCGGCGCTCGGGGTCGCCGACGTCGGTGCCGGCTCGCTCACCGTGGGGCTGGGGCTCGGTTCGGCGGTGGCCGTCGGGTCGGCGACGGTGAACTTGTACGACCCCTGCACCGGGTGCCCGTCGGTGGAGACCACCCGGTACGCGACGGTGTAGACGCCGTTGGCCAGCGGCGGCTCGATGGTGACGGTGCCCTTGGTGCCGCTGACCTCCGGCTCGCCGGTGGCCACCTGCTGCTTGTCGGCGTCGCTGAGGGTGATGGTGGTGAACGACGGGTTCAGCTTCTGGAGGAACTCCAGGGTGATCCGGGTCGGTGCCTTCTTCAGCTCGGCGTCCTGCGCAGGAGTGGCCTTGCGCAGCACGTTGTGCGCGTACGCGGGGGCAACCGGCCCGATCAGCAGCGCGGTGGCGACCAGCGTGGCGGCGAGGGCGGCGGCGAGCGGCCGGCGCAGGTGGCGGGACATGGCGGTCATTCTCCTCGTCAGTCGAGCAGTTGCTGACCGACCCAACCACCTTCCGGGCAGCCGGGCGGGACGGCGAAGACGGCGGAACCGATCGGGGTGGTCCACTCGTTGAGCAGGTCACGCTCGGCGAGCCGCCGCTGGATGGGCAGGAACTGGGTGGCGATGTCGGCCTGGTAGGCCGCGAAGATGAGCCCACTGTCCGCGGTGCCGTCGGCGGCGGGTACGCCGTCGTAGTTGTAGGGACGGCGCAGGATCCGGAACCGGTCGTCGGTGACGTGCGCCCGGGTGAGGTGCGAGAAATCCGAGATGACCGTCAGCCCGTCCGGGCCGAGAGCGGCGAAGTCGGGCTCGTCGTGTTCGCGGGTGCCGGTCAGCGGGGCACCGCTGTCCAGCCGCCGACCGACGGCCAGTTCCCGGTCGGTGCGACCGAGCAGGTCCCAGGTCTCCAGGTTCATGCTGATCCGTCGCACCACCAGCGTGGTGCCGTCGCGTAACCAGTCCGGCCCGTCGGCGATCCAGACCGCCGTCTCCACCGGCGTACCCGGCTTCGGATTGGCGGTGCCGTCGAGCTGGCTGAAGAGGTTGCGCTGGGTACGGCCCGGCTCGGCGCCGGCCGCCCGCCGGAAACCCTGCTGCACCCAGCGCACCGTGGCGAAGGGCCGAGTGTCCTTGACCAGGACCCGTTGCGCGTGCGCGACGGTGAGCGGGTCGTCGGCGCAGAGCTGCACCAGCAGATCCCCGCCGGACCAGCGGGGTTGCAGCCGGTCGATCGGAAACGCGGGCAGGTCGACCACCGAGGGTGGGCGGCGGTCGTCGAGACCGGCGGCGGTGAACAGGCCCGGGCCGAAGCCGAAGGTGACGGTGAGCCGGGCCGGTAGCAGCCCCAACTCGGGTTCGGTGTCGGCGAGCGCGGGTCGGCCCTGGGTGAGCCGGGCGGCGTCGTCGGAGAGCAGCCGCAGCAGCCGCCCGAGGGCGCCGCGGTCGGTGCCGGGGCGCAGGGTGAAGGCGACGAATGCGGCGTGTGCCTGCGGTTCGGTGGCGATCCCCGCCTGCCGTACCCCGTGGAACGGTTCGACCGCCTCGCCGACCCCCGCCGTCGGCGGCCGCTCCGGCGGGCGTCCCGCTGGCTCACCGCGGGTGGTGGCTACCGCGGCGGCCCCGACCACCGTGCCACCGGCGGCCAGCGCGCCGCCGGTGAGCAGGCCGCGCCGGCTCACCGGCCGGCTGGTGGGCGTCACGGCGCCGGGCTGTGGCTCGTCGGCATGTCCGGCATCGGCTCCCCGTGCCCGGGTGCGTAGCTCTCCTGCGCCCCGGTGAACGGCTTGGCCACCGCGCGGAACGTCTGGGTCCGCCCGTCGGCGAAGCTGAGGGTGAAGGTCAGCTCGTCACCGGCCCGCACCGGCTTGGCGAGGTCCATCAACATCAGGTGGTCGCCGCCCGGTTCCAGCTTGTATTCGCTCCGGGCCTTGACCATCACGCCACCCTGCTTGGCCCGCATCACCATCTTGCCGTTCGCCATCGCCATCTCGTGCAGTTCCATCGGCGAGATCTCCGTGGCGGCACCGGTGATCGTGACGTCGGTGTCGCTGTCGTTGACAAACGTGGCGAAGGCTGCCGTCATCCCCTCGTCGGCGGCCTTCACCCACGGATCGCGTACGCCCAGCGCGCCGGCCTCGACGGTGGCTGCCGTGGACGCCGTGGCGGACGGCGTCGGGGTGGTCGACGACTCTGTCCCGGACGACCCGCAGGCGGCCAGGGAGACGATGAGTGCGGCCCCGGTAAACAGGACCGCTGGGCGCAGGGCCCGACGGGGCAGGAGGCTGGGCATGGACGTCCCCTCGAAGATCGATGTCATGAGGTTTGTCGGCCGAGGACGTCTGGAAGTTCCGCCCACCGCCGGGCGCCGACCGTCGTCGCCCCGGGTGGTGGGATCCCCGGGGGAACCTCCGGCCGTTATCCGAAGATGTTCCGAAATTCGCCGGTCAGAGGAGTGGGAGCGGGCGCTCGAAAAATTTCTACGAGCCGGAGCGGTGCACGAATGGAGTGCGGGAGTGCGGACTGCGCCACGATTGCGGATTCACGCTTCGTGAGGAGTGCCCACAACCCGAGCCGCCAACAGAAGCTGCCGCCTGGCCGGCAAACCGGAGTCGTGACCATGGGTGAACCCCGCCGGAAACCCTCTGGCTGGTAACTGTGCGGCTGGCATCGCCTTCGGTGGCCTCTTGACTCACCCTGGGTGACGCTGGAGGGAAGCTCGTCGAGAGAAGGCTGTCGAGTACGGACAGTGCCGGTACGCCTCGATGATCTCGACCGGCGAGAACCACAGATGCCATGAAACGCGCAGAAGCCGCCGATCGCAGCTTTTCTGCCCGTCGGCCCGGCCGTTCACGGAGTCGGTTTTCCGGCATATTCGCTGCTCGGCACGGGCGACTTCGGGATTGCTGCCGGGCCGCACTGTCGCCGAGTGCCCCCACCGGCCGCCTGAAGATCAACGCTGTTCTGGTATAGGCCGTCGCCACTATGGGGTTGCGGAGATCGACGCACATCGGCCAGGATGTTGGTGCCACACAGTAATCCATCTGTGTAGGCCACACGGGGTTTCAAGGTTCGAGGTTCTTGGTCGCTCACTGCGTTATTCGCCGAGCGCCCATCTTTCCCTATCTGGGGCCTTTTTACGCCCGCGACCACGGCCACTTGGCCTCAGAGTCGTGCCCGTTTCGTGGGTGCCTCTCTCGGAGCCTCACATATCCGAGGAGCGGTGTATGAAAGCAAGAAGCATCATGGCGGCAACCCTGGTTGGCATTGCCGCCGCCGCCTTGGGCGGAACCGCCGCCCAGGCGGACAAGGGGGATGGTAAGGCAGCGTGCAACCGGGCTGAGATCTGCTTTGACTTCGCCTGGGACGACTTCATGACGAGCTCCTTCCAGCGTCATTTCTGGTACAACGACGCTGACCACTCGAACGACATCTGGGGCAACGTTCCCGACGGGAACACCAGCCTGTGGGTGGCCAACACCGCCGGCGGCCTCTGGAACCGGGACACCGAGTGCGCGGTGACGGTGTACGACCTGTCCAGCTACCGCACGCCGTACACCACGTTCCCACGTGACTTCCGGAGCCCGATCAGCGCGCGGAACAACTCGCACAAGCGTTGCGCCTGAGGCAGTTGGGGTGTCTCTGATATCGGAGGCACCCCAACTGCTCGGTCTCGCCCGAGAGGGGCATGATGCCAGCAACTCGTCAACAATTTGCCGCCCTCGTCGTCGCAGCGGCGGTCCTGCTTTCCTCCGGGGGCTGCTGGCAGGACGAGCGCCTTCCTGCGGCTGACCTGTCCGCAGCAGAATCGGATCAGCCATTTTCGCTATTCCTGGGCGAGGAGCTGGGCCAGATCGACTATGCGCAGCTGAAGGTGCGCAACAAGTGCCTCGCCGGGGAGGGGTACCCACAGAATCTGAACATCATGCTGGGGGAGCCGAGGAATCCGTTCCGACATCTCCGCATCACCGAGTCGTCGTTCGGGCCGGCATCGGAGGCTGAGGCTCGCCGGATCGGTTTCGGCCGCGACTCGCTCTCGGCCCCGCCCTCCGTGGTCAGCTCCGACCCCAGCTACGACGACGCCTACGATCGGTGCACTGCGGAGGCGTGGCGGGCGCTCTCGGACGACAGTCAGGACGTCTACTACGCCTACTTCGAGCTTGGGAACAAGCTCTCCGAGCCGCTGATGCCACTTATCGACGAGGGCATGGGTTCCCAATGGCCGCAGACGCTGCTCTCCTGTCTGGCATCGAAAGGGCATGGGCCGAGAGACGAGGCCGCTTTCCTGAAATCGCCGAATCCCGCTCTGTTCGACGTACCGGTTGGCACTGACGCCGCAGCAGGCTTGGACTTCTGGGAGCCCAAGCGCATGCCAGGGACGATCGAGATCGGTCCAGCGGTGCCTGCGAGCGAATACCGCGCCGGTCCCGCCGAAAGCCGTCTGGCGGTCGCCTGGTTTCAGTGTCGACGCGATACCGGTATGGCTCGCGAACAGTTGCGGGTGGCGGTCGAGGTGCAGCGTGACCTGATCGAGAAAAATGAGCATCTTTTTGTCGAGCTGAACCCGAAGGTCATCGACCTGGCCAAGCAGTCGGCCGACCTCATTGGTGCGGCATGACGTCACGTCATCCGATCATGGCCGGCCGCCGTCGTTTTCTGCTGCTCGTCTGCTCCTTCTTTCTGGCGGTGGTGGTCGTCACCGGGGGTGCGATCTTCCTCGGCCCGACGCTGCGGACTCCGCAGCAGGTGGCGGCGGACGCGGCGCCGCCCTCACCCTCGTTGGTCACTGCCACGGTGGAGCGTCGGTCGTTGGCCGAACCGGTAGTGCTCCGTGGACGCCTCACCGCCGGCCGCAGCAGAGCGATCACTCTTCCGGTCGCCGCTGTCGGCGCAAACAGCGTCGTGACGAGGCTGTTCGTCAAACCGGGAGATTCGGTGGCGGAGGGTCGGGCTCTCCTGGAGAGCTCAGGGAAACCCATGTTCGCCATGAAACTGCCCTTTCCGCTTTATCGGGACATCACGACGGATGCCCGAGGACCGGACGTGACAGCTGTGCAGCGGATGTTGCGTCGAGTGGGTTACCCCGTCGCAGTGAGCGGAGCCCTCGACGGACAGACCCGCAGACACTTGAGCCGCTTCTACCACGATCGCGGCTACCGCATTGAGGACATGGACTGGCAGACCGGCTCCGGCGACGCCAACGATTCCTCGCCATCGGCCGTCTGGCTCCCGCAGTCCGCCGCTCTTCTGATCGACAAGAGCGGCCGCCGGATAAGCAAGGTCGGCGTCCGTGTCGGCAAGGTTCTCGACGATCCGAAGCTCCTCCTGTTCGAGCTTGACCAGCAGGCCCCGACCATCTCGGCCGCCATCGCCCTCGATCAGCGGGACCTGGTGAACACCGGCCAGGAAGTGCAGGTCACCGATGACCTGACCGGGGAAACGAGGACGGCGGAGGTGGCCTCGGTCGGCAGTCAACCGCAGGAAGGTGCGGACGGACAGGTTGGTTTCCAGGTCCGCTGCCGGTTCACCGAGGCGCCCCTGGAAGGGGCGAGTGGCTCACTTCGACTGGAGATCCGTGTCGCCACGGCGGAGGAGGTTCTGGCCGTGCCGGTCTCGGCCGTCTATTCACGACCGGACGGCTCGACATTCGTCACGGTGGTCGACGGCAGTTCCAGGACGAACGACATCGACATGACCGCTGGGCGGTCCGCAGGTGGATGGGTCGAGTTGAGGGAGCCCACCGGACCCGGCCTCACCGAGGGCGTGCAGGTAATGGTCGGCGAACTTCACTCGGACCGGTGAGCCATGCTGACACTTGAGGGCGTCGAGAGGGTGTATCACGAGGGTCAGCCCGTCCATGCCCTGCGTGCCGTCGATCTTCACATCGACTCCGGCGACTATGTGTCGATCACCGGCCCTTCGGGGGCTGGAAAGTCGACTCTGCTGAACCTGCTCGGGCTGCTCGACGTGCCCACCGCTGGTTCGTATCGAATCCGCGACATGGAGACAAGCACCTGCAGCGCGGCGATGCGGGGGGCGATCCGATGCCGTCTGTTCGGCTTCGTCTTCCAGGCGTTTCATCTCCTGCCGGGGCGAACGGCCCTGGAGAACGTCGAGCTCGGCATGTTGTACGGGGGGTACCGGCGCGGTCGGCGCCGCCGGTTGGCCGTCGATGCGTTGGAGCGGGTCGGCCTGGGGCGCCGCGCAGCCGCCGATCCCCGTCAACTGTCCGGAGGTGAGAAGCAGCGGGTGGCGATCGCCCGCGCGGTGGCCGCTCAGCCGCAGGTGCTCTTCTGCGACGAGCCCACCGGGAATCTCGACAGCACCAACACCGCGATCGTCGTCGCGATGCTGCGGGAGCTGAACGCCAACGGTCTCACCGTGGTGGTGGTGACGCACGACGCCGACGTTGCGGCCGAGGCGCGCAGGAAGATCCAGGTCATCGACGGCCTCCTGAACGAGTCACGATGAGGCTTTCCAGGCGCCGTAGCAGGGCGACCGACCTGAGCATCCGCCCGTCCCGACTGCGCCTCGGCGATCTGGCCGGTGAAGCCGCGCTGGCGGTGCTCAGCCACCCTGGCCGGTCCCTCGCCACCGTCGTCGGCACGATCGTCGGTGCGGCGGCCTTTGTCGCGAGCCTCGGCCTCGGCTCGACCCTCAACCAGCAGGTCACCTCCTCCTTCGACGTCCGGCGGGCGACCGAGGTCGTCGTCCAGCCGGAGGTGTCCGATGATCGAGAGCCGTGGCTCGCGGAGCCGGCCCTGCAGCGGCTGACCCGGCTCAACGGTGTCGTCGCTGCCGGGCGGCGCGTCACCCTGCCAGAACAACCCCTGCACCGAACGTCGGATCCCAGGCACGGGGTCGTCGGCGCTCCCGTCCTGGGAACAGACCCCTCCGCACTCCGGGTCATCGCTCCGGCGTTGACGACTGGGCGGTACTTCGACAGTTTCCAGGAAGATGCGCAAGCGCCTGTCGTGATGCTTTCCGAAGTCGTTGCCAGACAACTCGGAGTGCACCGCGTTGGGGTGGCTGTGTTCATCGCCGGCAGACCATTCACAGTGATAGGCATCTACCATGACGTGACGCGGAGACCGGAAGCACTGGCGGCGGCCATCATCCCGTATTCGGTAGCCCATCGGCTCGGATCGCCCGTCGGCGGCCGGGGCACCAAGCAGGACGTACTGATCGAGACCTTCCCCGGGGCGGCCCAGCTCATCGGGCGACAGGCACCCCTGGCGCTGCGCCCCGAAGCACCGACGGAGCTTCGCGCCATCGCACCGCCCGACCCTGCCACCCTCCGGCGGGAAATCGAAGACAACACCACACGATCCACGCTCATGATCAGCGTAATCGCACTATTGATCGGCACCATCTCGATCGGCAACGCCACCACCGCCGGAATCGCCGGCCGCACCGGCGAGATCGGCCTGCGGCGAGCTGTGGGAGCCCGCAGCAGTCACATCTTCCTCCAGTTGGTTCTCGAGACCGCCGCCCTTGGTTTTCTCGGCGGCGTCACCGGCGCGTTGCTCGGCGTCCTGACCACCTCGGTGGCGTCCGTCGCCAATGGATGGACTCCTGTCATCGAGATCCGAGTTGCTCTGATCGCCTGCGCGATCAGTGCCATGTCCGGCCTGCTCGCCGGACTACTACCGGCCGCCCGAGCGGCTCGCCTGTCCCCGGTCACCGCACTTCAGAAATGAATTAGTCGACCCACGTCCTCGCGTCACCCATGAACGTCAATCGTCTGCGTGATCCACAGTAGAGAAACCCTTCTAAGAAACGGGGTGTCATGACGAACATCGACCGCAGGAAGCTGCTGCAAATTCTCGGAGTCGGTGCTGCCGCCGCCGGTGCAGGCGCGACCGTGGCGAGCCCTGCCTCGGCGGCCCCCGCCGATCCCGCAGGGCCGCGGAAGGTGCCACCGGGCAAGCCGTTGGCCGATTCCGCCGCTGTCACCCCCAAACCGGCCCCGCCGCTGGCCAGGATGCAGGGCGACATGCGGCTGCTCGAGGCCAACATCCGCTCCACCGGCCTGCTTGCGGCCTCCGTCGACGAATGGGTTCTCCGAGCGCAGCAGTGGGTCAATGCGACCTACGGCAACCGGGCCGGCTACGTGCCCGCGCCGGAGGACGGGCGTACAGGATGGCCGACCATGTTCGCACTGACCCGCGCCCTGCAACTCGAACTGGGTATCACCGCGACGTCCGACTCGTTCGGACCCACGACGTTGAGTCGGGTCGGCGCGACGACGAACGGATCACCAACGAACATCATCAAGATCATGCAGTGCGGCCTGTACTGCAAGGGCTACTACGGCGAGGACATCAGCGGGACATGGGGTGAGGTGACCACCGAGTCGATTCACCAGTTGCGGCGCAACATGGGGTTCACCGATGTCAACTACCACCTGAGCCCGAAAGAGTTCAAGGCGCTGCTGACCATGGACGCGTACGTGGTGGTCGAGAACGGTTCGCCTGCCGTGCGATCGGTGCAACAGTGGATGAACCGTAGCTTCATCGACCAGTCCTGGTTCTACATCGTGCCGGCGGACGGGCACCCATCGCGCGACGTGGCGAAGGCACTGATCTGGGCGTTGCAGATCGAGTTGAACGTGGCCGGAGCCAACGGCAACTTCGGGCCGGGTACGCGGTCGGCCCTCAGGGCTCGTGGCGCGATCTCTGTCGGTCAGCACGATTCCGGGTCGTCAAACTTCATCCGCCTATTCCAGGCGGGCATGATCTTCAACCGGTACCCGGTGAGTTTCGACGGTGTCTTCAGCCAGTCCGTCAGCGATCAGGCGCGGCTGTTCCAGCAGTTCGTGGCGCTGCCGGTGACCGGCAAGGGCGACTTCCAGACCTGGTGCTCGCTGCTGGTAAGCACCGGGGACACCGATCGTCGTGGCAATGCGGTGGACTGTGTCACCACGATCACCGCCGCCCGCGCCCAGACCCTCTACGACCTGGGCTATCGGGTCATCGGTAGGTACCTGACAAACGTGCCGAACACGAGTCTGGACAAGAACATCAAGCCGGGCGAGTTGCAGACCATGTTCAACGCCGGGCTGCGCTGCTTTCCGATCTACCAGACCTGGGGCGGCGAGGCGTCCTACTTCAGCCCTCAGCAGGGGCACCTGGACGCAAGCCTGTGCGTTCAGGCGGCGAGTGGGTACGGATTCGAACGCGGCACCATCATCTACCACGCGGTTGACTTCGATGCCTTGAACACGGACATCACCGATTACGTCATCCCACATTTCCGGGCGATCCAGAACACGATGGAGCTACTCGGCCACCCGTACCGGATCGGCGTCTACGGCGCGCGTAACGTGTGCAGCCGGTTGGCCGCCCTGGGCCTGACCACGTCGAGTTTCGTCGCCGACCTCTCCACCGGTTTCAGCGGCAACCTCGGCTTCCCGCTGCCGTACGACTGGGCCTTCGACCAGATCACCACGATCACCGTCGGCTCCGGAGCCGGTCAGATCGAGATCGACAACAACATCTACTCGGGTCGGGATCCCGGCCAGAGCCGCGTACGGGACACCTCCGCGAAGCCTGATGTCCGTTTCGACATGTCCTACCGATCGGCTCTGCTGACGGCCCTGCGCAACTATCTCAATCCGCTGGACACGCCGAAGGTGGGCTTGATCCACAGCATCGAGGAGGCGCTCGACAAGGTGCTCGCACACGACGAGTTGATCACCAACCTGTCGCGGGGCTACAACGTCCGCAAGGCGCTGTTGCAGACGAACCCCTTCTGGGAGTACTGGAAGCAGACTCTGGAGGAGTCGGTCGCCGACGCTGCGGTCCGCCTCTGGTACGTCTACCGGCAGCAGTTGGAAGCCTGGGAGAACAGCGGCCACCTGGGCACGCCGCCCACCCCGATGCCGGAGCGGCCCGACTCCAGCACCGGCGTGTCGCAGATCTTCGCTGCCAGCGCGATCCGGGCTCGTAACTGGGCCAAGGGGCGAGGTCTGGTGCCGGGGGCCGCACAGGACGCGAGCGACTGGCATGTCATGTGGGATACCTGGCGATCGCTCAACGAGAACGACAACTACAACATCAGCACGGTGCCGCTGATCCTGTTCGAGGGGGGTCACCGTCGGGCCGGCATCAGCGGACAACGGCTGACCTACACCGATCAGGAAATCGAACAGATGCTGGCGTCGTACCAGGGCGACGGCAGCAACTCGGTGGTGTACGGCCGGGAGACCATGGGTGTCTACCGTTGCTTCGAGGCGACGAACGCATTGATCCGTAACTGAGGGGAGCGACGAGGTGACGACCGTGGCGGGCCACCCCAGCCGACTCAGGGTGGCCCTCACCTGGCTGGCCGGTAACGCCCTCATCGGGTACTTCTGGATCTTTCCGCTGGGGGCGGTGGGCGGCCTCGTCTTCTATCTCCGCGCAAGGATCTGGAACGACGTCGTCCCGTTGTACGGACGGGACGGCGCGATCGGGGTCGCGATCCTGATCGCTCTCGCCGCCACCGTCCTCGTCGGCTGCTCCGTGCTGTTCAACAGGCGGCAGGCCCGGCGGGCCGGGTTTCCCGCACGGCGGGAGACCCGGCTCGTCGGCGCCCTGGCCACGATCGTCGTCCAGTTGCTGCCGTTCGCCGGTTTCCTGCTCTTCACGGACCGTACCGTCCCCCCGTTCTTCTGACGGCGGCGAAAGGACGGTCGTTGCGGAGCAGGACTGCGATCTCGGTGTCGAAGCCTACGGGCTACAAAGCTGCCCTGACGGGTGCTCAATCCGTTGGGCGCAGTTCGACGCGGCGCAGCAGTTGGGCGTTGAGCGCGACCACGATGGTGGAGGCCGACATCAGCACGGCGGCGACCGCCGGGCTCAGCGCCACGCCGGCCCAGGCCAGGACCCCGGCGGCGAGTGGCAGCGCAACCACGTTGTAGCCAGCGGCCCAGGCCAGGTTCTGGAGCATTTTCCGGTACGCGGCCCGGGACAACCGGATCACGCCGCTCACCCCGCGCGGGTCGGAGGAGGCGAGCACCACCCCGGCGGACTCGATGGCCACGTCGGTGCCGGCGCCGATCGCGATGCCGACGTTCGCGCGGGCCAGGGCAGGTGCGTCGTTGACCCCGTCGCCCACCATGGCGACCCGCAGCCCACGCTGCTGAAGCCCGGTCACCGTGTCGTCCTTCTCCGCCGGTAGCACCTCGGCGAAGACCTCGTCCTCGCCGGCGCGGAATCCGAGGTCGGCGGCGACCGCCTCGGCGACCGGACGCGCGTCCCCGGTGATCATCATGATCTTGCGGATGCCCTGCCTGCGCAGATCGGCGACGGCCTGCCGGGCCTCCGGTCGCACCTGATCGGCCAACGCGAGGGCACCGAGGACGACAGCGCCGCCGTCGTCGCTGAGCCGCAGCAGGTAGAGCACTGCGGCGCCACGACGCGACCAGTCCTGCCGGTGCTCGTCGAGGTCCTCCGGCACGCTCACGTCGAGCTCCCGCAGCAACGCCGGACCGCCGACGGCGTAGCTCACCCCGTCCACCTCGGCGCGTACCCCGCGGCCGGTCATCGCGTGGAACCCGGACGCCGTCCGCTTGTCGCTCCGGTCGGCGGCGGCGGTCGCGATCGCCCGGGCGAGGGGGTGCTCGCTGTCGGCCTCCACCGCCGCCGCGATGGCGAGGACGTCCCGTTCGGTCGTGCCGGTGGTGGCGGCGACATCGGTGAGTACGTGCTCGCCCCGGGTCAACGTGCCGGTCTTGTCGAACAGCACCGCGTCCACCGTGCGCATCCGCTCCAGGGCCAGTCGGTCCTTGACCAGGATGCCGCCCTTGGCGGCCACCGCCGTGGACAGCGCGATGACCAGCGGGATGGCCAGTCCGAGCGCGTGCGGGCAGGCGATGACCAGCACCGTCACCGTCCGCACGACCGCCTCGTCCACATTGCCCAGCAGCGACCAGACCACGAGGGTCAGCACGGCGGTCGCGGTGGCGATGTAGAACAACCAGGCGGCGAACCGGTCGGCCAGCACCTGTGCCCGGCCGCTTGACTGCTGGGCCTCGCTCACCAGCCGCTGGATGCCGGCCAACGCTGTGTCGTCCCCGACCGCCTCGATCCGGACCCGCAGTGCCGCGTCGGTGGCCACCGTGCCGGCCACCACCCGGTCGCCGGTGGCGCGCGACACCGGGCGCGACTCGCCCGTGATCATCGACTCGTCCATCTCGGCGCGACCGTCCACCACGGTGCCGTCCGCCGGAACCCGGGCACCCGGACGGACCAGGACCACATCGCCGACGCCCAGTTCGGCCACTGTCACCCGGTGCGGCGCTCCGTCCGGGTCGAGCCGCTCGGCGTCGTCGGGCAGCAGCGCGGCAAGCGCCGACAGAGCGCCCCGGGCCTGGCCGATCGCCTTCATCTCCTGCCAGTGGCCGAGCAGCATGATCGTCACCAGTGCCGCGAGTTCCCACCAGAAGTCCAGGTCGAAGGCGCCGAACGAGGTGGCCAGCGAGGCCACGTAGGCAACCGTGATCGCCATCGCGATCAGCAGCATCATGCCCGGCGCCCGATCCCGGATCTCGCGCACCGCGCCCTGGAGAAAGGGCCAGCCGCCGTAGCCGAAGACCACCGTGCCGAGCACCGGCCCCACCAGGCTGATCCCGGGAAAGTCCAGTTCGTAGCCGAGCCAGTCCATCACCATGTGACTGGTGGCCACGATCGGCACGGTCAGTGCCAGGCTCAGCCAGAACTTGCGGCGGAACGCCGCAGGGTCGTGCCCGGCGTGCTTGTCGTGCCCGCCGTGCCCGTGCTGCTTCGGGTGGTGCTGGGTGTCGCCGTGGGACATGTCATCGCCTCCGGACATCACCATATACCCCCATGGGGTATGGGTCGAGGCATAACAAGATCGAGCCAGGTTGGGCCTCGCCCGTTCCGCCATTCGTTCGCGCCGATTGGTTGAACAAGTTTCGCTGTCGCGCTTCGGGTTCATGTCCGAGACGTCAGTCAACCCACGAGCGGGCGAGTAGGGATCTAGAGGTGAACCGATACATCGTGGTAGGAATGGCGCTCTGACGTGGGCAGGCACGCCCACCCTCCACCATGTAACCGACGTATGTGTCGGTTTCTGCTGAGATCAACGTCGATGAGGCAAGGGGGCGGAGTACGCCGGTGACACGTGCTACAGCGGCAGCCGCAGTGCGTACCCATGCCGAAGCGCGCCGGGGATGGCTGGCCCGGGGCAGCATCGTCCGCCTGCTCCGGCTGCTGGTCGCCGTACCACTTATCGCAGTCGTGGCCTTCGCCGGCCTGGCCCTTGAGGGCACGGTCCGGCAGGTGCTCAACGCGGGCACCGTGCACGACGTCGTCACACTTTCCACCCAGGCCGGCGCGCTCGCCCGTGCGCTACAGGCCGAACGGGTGATCGCCGCGGTCGAGGTGACCACCCAGAGCCAGGCGGCCAGCGCCACCTTCGACGACCAGGTCGCCCGGACCGACGCCGAGATCGTCGAGTTCCAACAACGCAGGGACGAGGTGGCGACCGGAAATTCCGCCCTGCAACGGATCGACGCCGGTCTGGCGGCGCTCGGCTCGGTACGCGAGCAGGTCCGATCGAGCCCTCGCGCCACCCTTTCCGCGATCGCCTTCAGCTACCGAATTCTCGTCGCGGACCTGCTGACCTTCCGCGCTTCCGTGGCCACCGACACCTCGACGAACATCGCCGACGACGTCCGGGCTGCGGTGGCGGTCTCCGAGGCGGGCGAGGCGATCGGTCAGCTTCAGGTCATCGTGCTGCGCAGCCTCGCCGGGGGCGAGCTGACCCCGGCCGGACAGCAGGAGATTGTCGGTGCCCAGGCCCGATACGCCGAGGCCACCAACGCCTTCCTGGCCCTTGCCGAACCGGGTTGGGCGGCCAGCTGGGAGCAGATCGGTACCGATCCCCAGGTCGTCGCCGCACAACGGCTTCAGGACCAGGTGGGCCGGACGCTGCCCGGCGGGCGGCTCGCCGTCGATCCGGACGCCTGGGTCGAGGCCACCGACGGTTGGGTCAGCCAGATGTTCCGGATCCAGAGCGACCTGGATGCCGCCGTGGCCGACCGGGTGTCGACCGAGCGTGGGCAGCTGCTGCGTAACGCGTTGCTACAGGGCGTCGGCATCTTCCTGGTCCTGGCGCTCACCGCCGTACTGACCGGTGTGGTGGCGCGGCGGATCACCCGCCGGCTGCGGTCGCTGCGCAACACGGTGACCAAGGTGGCGTACGACCGGCTACCGGCCGTCGTCCGGGAGCTCACCGCGGCCCCTCCCGGCAGCGTGCAGCCCAACGAGGTGGCGGACCGTTCCGTTTCGGAATTCCGGATCACCGGTTCCGACGAGATCGCCGAAGTGGCCACCGCGACCCGGGCACTGCACCGGGAAGCGGTCCGGATCGCGGGCGAACAGGCGGTGATGCGGGCCAACATCGCGGAGATCTTCGTCCATCTCTCTCGACGTGAGCAGCGGCTGGTGGACGCGATGCTCGCCCAGGTCGACGAGGTGGAGCGCGACGAGGCCGACCCCGAACGTCTCCAGCAGCTGTACCAACTGGACCATCTCGCGACCCGGATGGCCCGGATCAACCAGAGCCTGCTGGTGCTCGGTGGTTCCGGCATCTCCCGGGTACGCCAGGAGCCGGTTCCGCTCGACCACGTGATCCAGGCCGCGCTGTCCCAGATCGAGCACTACACCCGGGTCCGGATCGGCACCGTGGACAAGGAACTGGCGATCGCCGGTACGGCGGTCGACGAGATCGTGCACCTGGTCGCCGAACTGCTGGACAACGCGACCGGGTACTCCCCGCCGGAGGCCGAGGTGCTGGTCACCGGGCACGCCCTCTCCGACCGGGCGATCGTGCAGGTGGTGGACCAGGGCGTCGGGCTCTCCACCCAGCGGTGCGAGCAACTGAACATGGCGCTCGCCAATCCGTCGTCGATCGACGTGTCGGGCGTGCGGGCCATGGGCCTGACCGTGGTCGCCCGGCTCGCCGCACGGCACGCCGTCCGGGTCGAGCTGCGCCCTGGGCCGACGGGCGGAACGGTCGCAGAGATCACGCTGCCGGCATCGATCGTGGTACGCCGGCCGGTCCAGCAGCCGCAACCTGTGGAGTCCGAACTGGGCCGGGGCCGACCCTCCGCCGCCGGGGGGCGTCCGGCCATGACCTCCGGGACCCGCGCCAGCCTCCCCGTGGCCGGCTCCGGCAACCCCGTGCCGAATGCCGGGCGGGTCCCGGTCGGTGCCGGCGCGGTACGCGCGAGCACGCCGGCGCCACCCAGCTCCGTCGCCGCGCCTCCCGTACCCGCACCGCTGTTCCAGCCAGCAGCTCAGCCGCAACCCGCGGTGGGGCTGCCGGCCGGACCGACGGTGAACGGCTGGTTCAAGACCGCCCTCGACGGCGACTCGGTGGCCGTCATCTGGCCGGTCGATGCCGGTGAGAAATGGGCGACCGCCACTCCAGCGCCGTCCACCCAGGTCGGGTTGCCACGCCGGGTGCCGCAGCCCCATCTGGTGCCCGATACACCGCAACCGAGCGCGGACCCGCAGCGGAAGCTGGATCCGGCAACTGTGGCGGCGGCCATGTCGGCCTACGCCAAGGGCGTCGCCGGACGCCGGTCCCCCAATTCCTTCTGACGCTGACTGTCCACCCCTCCCCGATCTGGAGTGACGTCGTGACAAGCCCGAACGACCTGAGCTGGCTGTTGCAGAACTTCGTGAGCCGTACTCCTGAGGTCAGTCATGCCCTGGCCATCTCCACCGACGGGCTGGTCCTGGCACACAATCACGGCCTGCCCCGCGATCGGGCGGATCAGCTCGCCGCCACCGGCAGTGGTCTGATCGCCCTGCTGGTCGGGGCCGCCCGGTTCTTCCAGGCCGGAACGGTGATCTCGAACGTGACTCAGATGGACGGCGGCTTCATGTTCTGCATGTCGTTCAGCGACGGGGCCTCACTGCTCGTGCTGGCGTCCCCGGTCTGCGACGTGGGCCAGGTCTCGTACGAGATGACCGACCTGGCGAACCGGATGGGCGAGGTGCTGACCCCGGCGGTGCGGTCCCAGTTGCTGGGGATGCTGTGAACGCCAGCCACCCCACCCGACGCGCCTCAACCGCCCGACGGCTCGGCGCAGCCCTGCTGACCGGGGTGCTGGTCGCCGTCACCGCCGGCTGTGACGGCGGGTCGGAGCCGGAGCGGCAGACCATCAAGATCGGAATGATCACCGCCCTGGCCGGGTCGCTTGAGGCCCCGGGCTCCGAGTTGCGCGACGGCTTCCAGCTCTACCTCGACATGCGTGGCGGGCAGTTGGGCGGTCACCCGGCCGAGCTGATCGTCGCCGACGAGGGATACGAACGGGACGTGACCGTCGAATCCGCGACGAAGCTGCTGGAGCAGGATCGAGTCTCGGCGATCACCGGCATCATCAACGGCGGTAGCGTCGCCGCCATCCTTCCGCTCATCGATCAGCACAAGGTTCCGCTGGTAGGTGCGCTGGGGCGGCCGGCGTTGACCGACGTGACGTACGTCTGGCACACCAACCTGATCTCCGTCGAGCCCGGTGTGGCGATGGCCCCGTTCGTCAAGCAGGAGGTGGGGCAGGGCAGCGTCTACGCCATCGGGCCGGACTTCCAGAGCGGTCGCGACGAGTTGCGCGGGTTCGTCGACACCTTCACCGACCTCGGTGGCCGACTGGCCAACCCAGGCGGCAAGGCCGTCTTCAGCCCGTTCCCGGTCACCGAGGACTTCGGGCCGTACCTGGACGAGATCGCCGAGTCCGGCGCCGAGGCGGTCTACTGCTTCTTCGACGCGCAGAACGCCATCACCTTCGTCAAGCAGTACGCCGAATCCCCCGTCGCCGACCTGCCGCTCTACGCGGCGGGTTTCGTCACCGAGCCGGCGAGCCTGGTCGAGCAGGGCGACGCGGCCGAGGGCATCTACAACGGGTTGAACTACTCGCCCGACCTCGACAACGCGGCCAACCGGGAATTCGTCGCCGCCTGGAACGCGGCCTACCCGGGCCGGGTGCCCACGTCGATCGTGATGGCGTCGTACGACGCGGCAGCCGTGCTGGACCGGGCGATCGCCGCGGCGGGCACGAACCCCACCCCGCAGCAGATCAACGCCGCGATCGCCGGCCTCGGGCAGCTCAACAGCCCTCGTGGGCCCTGGCAGTTCGCGAAGTCCACGCACGCACCGATCCAGAAGTGGTATCTCCGTCAGGTCCGCCGGGACGGGCGGGCCCTGACCAACGTCGTCGTCTCGGAACTTGCCACTCTCGGCGGTTGACCTCGGCGGTGCCCGGCGTGGCCGGTGCGGGACTCCGCACCGGCCACACCGCGCAATGGTCAGGCCGGGCTGCCGGTGATCGAGTTGCCGGACTTCGTCAGCCGGTACGTGATCTGCGTGCCGCTCCAGAAGTGGAAGGTGAGGGTAACAGCGCCGTCGTTGACCTCGGCGAAGAACTCGGGCGTCAGGAGGATGGTGTTGGCGCTGTAGTCGGGCCGGAAGCTGCTCCAGAACTCCTTGTACGTGGTCCAGTTGGCCGGTCCGGCGGCGTTGCCGTCGGCGTACTCGGCTTCCATGGTGGCGAGTTGGTCACCGCGGAACTGGGTGGGAATTGTGAACCCGCTGGTCGTGCCGGTGGCTGCGGTCTGGGTGGGCGGGTCGTAGCTGATGATGCTGATCCGCCACGGCACGCCTTGGGAGAAGCGAGCCTCGATGGTGGCGTTGACGCCGGTGGCCCGGTTGCCGGCCAACCGGGTGACGGCCGCCCGGGTCAGCGTGAGGGTGCTGCCGGAGACGGAGTAGTCGGTGCCGCTGGTCAGTCGGGTGCTGCCGTGCCAGAGGCTCTGGAACGAGGTGCCGTTCAGGTTGAGGGTGAGCGACCTGCTGGTGATGTCGCCCGTGCGGGGTACGTAGATCTGATCGGTGGAAGCGGTGGCGGAGCGGGTCGTCAGGCTCGCCATCATCAACTCGTATATGCCCTGGTCCCGCCAGCGCAGCTCGGGTCGGTGCAGGAATGAACCCGCGTCCCACAGCATGGTGGTGAGCTTCCGGATGCGGGCGTGGTGGCCGACGGCCTCGAAGAACTTCAGCAGTTCGCCCCGTTGGATGATGCCCGGCCGGGTGTAGTCGTAGCTGAGCAGGGCCCACTCGCCGATGATCACCGGGATGTCGCGGGACACGAACGTGTTGTACGCCCGGTCGAAGGTGCCGATGATGTCCTGCTCGACGTTGCTGTCGTAGCGGGTGCCGCCGGCGATGTTGACGCTGAACGGCCACCAGCCGTAGAAGTGAATGGTGGCGACGAGGTTGGGGTCGTCAAGCTCGTCGAACGTGGTCAGCAACGCGTCCATCCGGGCCTGCTCACCGCTGGTGTGCAAGGTGGGCAGCACCAGCAGACGGGTGGCGTTGTTTCCACCGGACTGGCGTACCAGGCGGACGAATGCCAGATTCAGCTCGTGCAGGACCTGGTCGCTCTCGGCGTCGGAGGACGTGCCGGTGAACTGGGGCTCGTTGATGCTCTCGAAGACCAGCTTCGACGAGTGGCTGCGGAACGTGTCGGCGAGTTGGCTCCACAGTGCCTGGTACCGGGCCATCACGTTCGTACGGTCGGTGGGGTAGGCGTTGATCCACTGCCAGGAGTCGTGATGCAGGTTGATCATCACGTAGAGGTCCTCCGCCAGGGACCAGTCGACGATCTCGCGGACGCGGTCCAGCCAGGCCGGGTCGATGGTGTAGTCCGGTGCCGGCCCGTGGTGGTTGCTCCAGGTGATCGGCAGCCGGATGCTCTTGTAGCCCTGTGACCTGATGTGGCGCAGCATCTCCCGGGTGGTCAGCGGGTTGCCCCAGGCGGTCTCGTCGGGAATGGCATCAAGGGTGTTGCCCAGGTTCCAGCCGGGCTGCATCGCCGCCACCATCTGCATCCGGTTGCCGGGAGGTGGGGTCACCGTCGGCGAGACCGTGGGTGACGCGGTCGGGGAGACGGTCGGGGAGACGCTGGGCGTCGGCGAGGGGCCGACATTCCCGGTGCATGCGACCCCGTTCAACGTGAACGAGGTCGGTGCGGTGTTGCTCCCCGTCCAGGATCCGTTGAAGCCGAACGAGACCGTGGCGTTCGTGCCGACGGCGGCGTTGTAGCTCATGTTCGTCGCGGTGACCTGGCTACCCGACGTGGCGACCGTCGCGTTCCAGGCATGGGTCACCCGCTGGCCGGAGGGGAACGTCCACGCCAGCTCCCAGCCGTTGATCGGGTCACCGAGATTCGTCACGTTCACATTGGCGGTGAAACCGCCCGGCCACTGGGACGAGACGTCGTATGCCACCCGGCAGCCGGCCGCAGCCTGGGCGCTGCCGGTCACCATCGTCCCCGCCAGCGTCAGCGCGGCGACCGAGCCGGCGACCAGGCCAGCCCGCCAGAGGGTCCTTCGTCTGTTCTGCGAACTCATCAGCAACTCCTCGCCATAGTGGCGCCCGTGTCGTGGACCGGCCGTTCCGCCGGTTCGTGCTTTCGGCGGACGGGCTACCAGCACAGGGGCTTGGCGTACGAAGACTCGGGCCTTCTAGCCGTCACGGCCGGGATGCGCGGTGGTTGGCGTACCGATGGGTACCCGGCCGCGCGCAACGAAGGGTGAGGGAATATGCGGACGCTGCCCTGACGTCCGCGACGAGCCCTGGAACTCCCGCGAGGAAACTTTCGACATCGCAGCCCAGAAAGTTTCCGGGCGAGACGTTACAACTTTCTTCGATCGACGTCAATGAGAGCGCCGGGTGCGACTGCCTCGGGTCCGGGGTAGTGCCGGCGCGGTACGCCCGGCGGCGCCACCCCCGACGCTGGACTGAACGGTTATCCTTGCGCCCTGAACGGTGTAGCGGCCATCGGCCGCTCGGCGATGGCCGACGCGGGCCCCGCGGCCACTAGGGATCGGTGAGAAGGTGGCCAGGTTGACGCGCGCCGAGTCGAGCGAGCAGTCCGTTGACCTGGAGCCGCAACTCGGCGATCCGTTGCGACCGGTGACGATCGCCGCCATCGCCGAGTCCGCCGGTGTCTCGGTGCCGACCGTTTCCAAGGTCATAAATGGCCGGTCCGGTGTGGCGGCACAGACCCGGGCGCGCGTCGAAGCCGCGATCAACCAACACGGCTATCGCAGGTCGTCGCCGGCCGCCCGGTCCAACATGATGGAGCTTGTCTTCGACGAGATCGAGGACATGTGGGGCGTGCAGATCATCCGAGGGGTGGAGCGCGTCGCTCGACAGCACGGTGTGGGCGTCATCCTGACGGAGTTCGGCCCGCAGCGCAGCGCGATCCGCTACTGGATCGACGACACTCTCTCCCGCCGTCCGGACTGCCTCGTGACGGTGGCGCAGTTGGACGAGGAGCAGCGCAACCAGCTTCGCGCTCGTGGTATCCCGTTCGTGGTCTTCGACCCCACTGTCGAACTGCCGGACGATGTTCCCTTCGTGGGAGCGACGAACTGGGCCGGAGGTCGGTCCGCGGCCCGGCACCTGATCGGACTGGGCCACCGGCGGATCGCGATGATCGCCGCGCCCGAAGGGATCCTGTGCTGCCGGGCCCGGCTGGACGGTTACCGTGCCGCGTGCGACGCCGCCGGCCTGAGCGGCGACCTGATCGTTCGTGCCGAACTGTCCCGGGAAGGTGGCGAGACGGCCGCGCTCGACCTGCTGAACCGCCCCGACCGTCCGACGGCGATCTTCGCGGCCAACGACCTGCAGGCGTTCGGCGTCTACCAGGCGGCACGGCGGTTGGGGATGCGGATCCCGATCGACCTGAGCGTGGTGGGCTTCGACGATCTGCCCCTGGCGGACCTGGTCGACCCGCCGCTGACCACCATCCACCAGCCGCTGACCGAGATGGCCGTCACCGCCACCGAACTGGCGCTCGCGCTCGGTCGTGGGGAGCGGGCGTCGCAGGTCGGCCTGGAGTTGGGCACCACCCTCAAGGTCCGTCGGAGCACGGCACCGCCCGGGGCCTCAGGTTGAGCACCTGTCGCTACCGGCTGCGCTCCACGACGTACTCCGGTAGGCCAAGCAGGAATCGCCCGTCCTCGGTCTCGGCCGCCGGCCCCAACGCCCGCTGTCCTTCCCGGAAAGCGGCGGCGGCCAGGTCACGGGCGCTGCGGCGGGCAGACTCGACACACTCGTAGGCGAGCAGTCGCCCGTGCAGCCAACGCACCTCGGCCGCCGTGCGCTGCGCCCGGGTGCGGCGCAGGAACGCGACGAGCCGCTCGCGTTCGTCCCCGGTGCACCGCCGCATGAAGTCGATGAGGATCAGCGTCCGCTTGCCCTCCCAGAGGTCACCCGCGATCTCCTTGCCGTACCGGGCGAAGTCCCCGACGAGGTTGAGCGCGTCGTCCTGGATCTGGAAGGCGGCACCGAGATACCAGCCGTACCGGTCGAGGACGTCGACCGCGTCATGCGGACCGGTGGCGACCAGGATGCCGGTACGGCACGGGTAGATGCAGGTGTACCAGGAGGTCTTCTTCAGACACATCCGGTAGTAGTCGTCCCCGTCGAGGTCGCAGACGTTGTCCCGGATCCAACCGACCTCGATCGCCTGCCCCTCCAACGAGTGACGCAGCATGAGTTGGGTCTCTTCAAACAGCCGCCAGGCGATCCCGGAGCCGAGGGCCCGACGGTTGGCGGCGAGCCGCTGCAACGCGAGCAGGTTCGTCATGTTCCCCACGTTGAGCGCGACACCGACCCCGTACTCGCCGTGCAGGGTCTCTGCTCCGCGCCGCTGCTCGCTCTCGTCCTGGATGTCGTCATGAATGAGGAACGCGTTGTGAAACAGTTCCACGGTCACCGCGGCGTTGAGTCCCACCGACAGCGTGCCGCCGAAAGTTCGGCAGGCCGCGAGGCAGAGGGCGGCACGCAGCCCCTTGCCCCAACGCCGCGGGTACTCGCTCACCAGGTCATAGAGGTAATGCGGGCCGCCCGACGGCACGCCAGCGAGGAGCGCGTCGATCGCGAGAGAGCGATAGCGCTCCAGCATCTGCGTGACATGACCGCCGGCCACGCCGGTGGTCCGGCTACCGGTCCGAGGGCGCGGGCTGCTGCGTGGCCTCCGGCTTGAGCCGGTCGACCAGCCCGTTCGCCATGTCCGGCACCAGCCGCGCGAGGTTGAGCACGCCGTCGAGGGCGTCGTGCGCGTCCGACGTGTACCGGCGGATGACCTCACCACGCCGGTCGTCGGAGGTCTTCAACTGCGCGACCACGGTGTCGATCAGTGCGTGCCCGTCGGTGCGGACCCGCGTCACCAGCTCGTCGAACGCCTCCGGGTCCACCCTGCGGTCGGCGCTCAGCCTCTCCTCCAGCCGCCGCGCGCTGGCGATGCCCGCCGCGAGTTCCTCCTCCAGCACGCTGGCCGCATGGGTCACCGTCTCGGAGGTCTCCTCGGCCACCTTCTCAAAACGCTCGTCACTGCGCTCACGCCCACTGCTCTCCATGAGAGGAGTGTTGGTGACCCGCCGCCCGGCCGGGTAGAGGTGTGTCGAGATGGTGACTCACGGTGATATGACAACGCGTGCAGGGCCCGTGGCCAGCGCAAAGGACCACATCGATCGTGGCCACCGCGAGCAGCGACCCGACCGCCGGTAGGTGACCTTCGATGACGAGGGTCGCAGAACGGCGGGTCAGCGGTTGAGGTAGGCGGCCAGGCCGCCGAGTTCCTCGCTGGCGATGAAGACCGCCCGTACGTTGAGGATGGCCTCCTCGACATGGCGGGGACAGCCCCACGCCGAGTCGCCCCACGAGTCGGCGATCTTGATCTCGGCCGGTGCGGTGCATTCCTGGGGCCCGCCGAGTTGGCAGGTCTCCGGGTGCGGCGAGGCGGCCTGCGCGGCTGCGGCGGCCCGCATCTGGGCATTGAGTTCCGCGGCGGCGGCGGCCCGCTGCTCGGCCTCGGCACGAAGTCCCCGCTCCGCGCGTACCGCCTTGGCGAGTTCGTCGTGGGCTGCCTTGGCGCGCGCCTCGGCGGCGAGTTTCGCCTGCTCGATGTGGTGGCGCTCGATGGCCAGCGCCGCAGTGCCGGCGAAGATCCGGGCGAGAGCTAGATCGGTGTCCTGCGGCACGCGCGGGGTGCGGTGGTACATGGCGAACGTGCCCAGCAAGCTGCCGTCACGGGCCAGGATCGGCGTGGACCAGCAGGCGGCCAGTCCGGCCCGCCCGGCCAGGTCGCGGAAGTCCGCCCAGAACGGATCGGCGGCGATGTCGGTGACGATCACCGACTCCCGCCGGTGCGCGGCGGTGCCGCAGGATCCGACGCCCTCACCGGTGGCGATCCCGTCGATGGCCTGGTTGTAGAAGTCCGGCAGGCTGGGCGCGGCACCGTGCCGCAGGTGCCGACCATCGGGGTCGGCGAGCAGTACGGAGACGAGTATCTCCTGCGGCGCGAGATTCTCGATACTGCGCGCCATCCCGTCGAGCACCTCGGTCAACGGTGCCTGACGGGCGATCTGCTCCAGCAGGGCGTGGTGCTCGGCCATCAGCCGTTGGGCCTGCTTGACCTGGGTGGTCTCCACGCCGATCACACCGATGCCGACCACGCGGCCGTCGGCGTCGCGGCGCGGCTCGTAGGTGAAGTCGAAGTACGCCTCCCGCGCGTGCGGCTCGGTGCCCAGCACGACCCGGACGTCCCGGCCGGTGTAGGGCTCACCCGTGCGGTAGACCTCGTCCAGCAGGGCGATGAAGCCCTGAGCTGCCAACTCGGGCATCACCTCCACGAGCGGTACGCCGGTGCGGGCCCGTTGCTCGCCGATGGCGGCGAAGAACGCCGGGTTGGCCGCCTCCACCAGGTGCTTCGGCCCCGCCAGTGCGGCGAAGACGGCAATGGACTGCCCGAACAGCGTCCGTAGGTCCTCCGCCGCTTGACCGGTGCTCGCCGGATCCGCAGCAGCGGGCAGTTCACCTGGTACCGCCGTCATGGTGTCGGTTCACCTTTCAGCTGCCCGTGCGGGGATCGATGGGTAATTCGCCCATTGGACGACGGTGGCCACGGCACGCGGGAACGGGCTGAGGCCGCCGATGCAGCGTACCGGCAGTCGATGCGTCCGGCAGCGATGCAGCCGGCGCATCGGTGCGGGCGAGCCGGCAGCGGACCCGGGCTCGCCCTCGTCGTACGAACACCGCGTGTTCAGTGCGACAGCTGGCCGGCCAGCACCGGTTCGTCCTTCTTCGGCCGCTCGGTGGGCTCCGCAACCGCGCCCGGTGCACCCTCGCCCGGCTGCTGGGCACCTCGACGACCGACCAGGTCCCGGACTGCCTGCCACGAGCCGGGCAGGTTCGCCCCCATCGGCACGAGCAGCAGCACCTGGGCGGCCATCATGGCCAGCGAGAAGCTCCACAACCCCATCAGCACCGCGATGCCGACGTGCAGCAGCACACCGAACGGCAGCAGCCACCACCGTACGGCCGGACGCAGCAGCAGGCTGACGGCCAGGGCGAACTCGATCGCCAGCGGAGTCCAGGTCAGCAGGGCGACCGACACCGGCTGGTTCACCAGGGCGTCCGTCACCGGTTGCAACCAGCCGGGGGCGCCGAAGCTGTGATGGTTGAGCCAGTAGTACATCACGGTGCCGTCGGCCCACTCCGCCTTGCTGAGCTTGGCCACCGACGCCTGGAAGTAGATGCCGGCGACCTGGAGGCGGATCGCGAAGAGCAGGACGACCGCCGTGGCGACCAGCACCATGCCCCGACCGCCGGGGCGCACAACCCGGTCCCCCGGGGGCGACGGCTGCCAGTGCCAGCGGCGGGGGTCGGCCAGCAGGACCGGTACCAGCAGCAGGGTGAGTACCTGGTTGACCTGCTCGCCGCCGTCCGGGATGGACGCGCTGGTGCTCACGCTGAAGGCGATCCACCAGTGCGGCAGGGCGGTGAACCGGGGTCGCCACCCGCTCGCCACCACCAGCAGTACCGCGACGCACGCCCATCGCACCAGGTCCGCATGCTCCGGCCCGGCCAGACAGAAGGCGCCGATGTCGGACAGGCCGGTGCAGTGTGGTCCGGGTCCCCGGCCGAGAAGTGGCGTGAACAGCGTGTCGGCGTCAGTGAACACAAGTGTCGCGGCGGTCGCGGTGGCGAGCAGCGTACGGGCGAGCCCCAGCCAGGACCCCCAGGGCACCGCAACGGAAATGCTCGATGGGCGGCTGGTCAGCATGACACCTCCAAGCGAACGACGTGGGTGTATCGGAACTCGCCGGCGACCAGGTCCCGGTACGCCCACGGCACCGGCTCGGTACGGGCGATGACGACCGGGCCGCAGACCGAGGGCGTGTCGTCACCGCTGCGGACCGGTGTGGCCGGCTTCGACATCGCCTCGACGAGGCAGGCGTCTGTCGGTTGCCGGCACTGCTGCCAGACCGATCCGGGGATCCGGGAAACCACCAGGGCCAGTTCGGTGGCCTGCGCGCGGGCGGACCGGTCGAGCCCGAAGGCGTACCGCGGCTCGGCGTACGCCCCGGTGGTGATGTCGTCCAACCGACCGTCGGGGCGGATCGCGTGGACGGAGAGGTCGGGGGAGCGGGGCGACTTGGTAAAGAACGCCCACCCCTGCGGCAGGAGCGCCCGGAACACCGGGGCGGCCTGCCGCTGGCCGGGCAGCATGAGCGCGTTGCCCGGTAGGAACGTCTGCAGGTCGAACAGGGCGACCAGGCCCACCAGCAGCCCGATCCAGAGCACCGGGCGGCGGGGTACGACCACCTGGTTCCGGTTGTCCGCCATGTCATCTCCTCATGGAAGAAGTGGCGCGGGTGGGCACGGGAGTCCCACCCGCACCGGTTCAGATCGTGCGCAGTTCGGTGGCGAACAGGGCCATGAGCCGTTCGGTCTCCAGGTCGCGGCCGCCCAGGGGCCGCTCCCGGCTGTCCAAGAACGCCACCAGAACGAATATGGCGGCGATCGCGACTATCACGGCCAGCGCAACCGCGGCGGTTCCGACGTTCACCACCGCGACGGTGGTTTCCACGTTGGCCGCCAAGTTGGTGTCCTCTTCATCTTCATCGCTGAACAGGATCGGCCGATCTCCCAACGCTGCCTCCAACGCCGAGCCGGCTTCGGTCAGAGCGGTCTCGACCTGGTACGGATCGCCGCTGCGCATGCCGGTGGAGAAGCTGGCGAGCAGTCCGGGCCGGTCCGCCTCGGCCTCCTCGATCAGCCGGGTCACCGCCTGCACCGCCTCGGCAGACCGGTTCTTGCGCAGGTTCTCGGCGTCCATGAAGACGTACGGCAGGCGCTCCAGTTTCTGGCCCACCTCGCCCTGCAGGAAGAAGACACCACGCATCAGCGCCGCGCCGTCCGCCGTCGTACCCACGGTCGGCGTCGTCGCCACGGTTGCCGGGGTCCGGTCCTCGGTCGGTCGGGCGCTGGCCACGCCCTGCCCCGCGATCCCGGACACCACCAACGACATCACGAGCGCCGGCGCCATCAGTCGGCGCCATCGATTTCTGGGCACTCAGTTCTCCTCACCCTCGCCTGTGCTGGGAGTCCCGCCAGGCGGCGGAACCCGGCACATGTTCGCGGGCCGGTACCGACAGGAGCATTGGGGAAAGCCCTTACGTAGATCACCCGTCCGGATCACCTATCGTGAGCGAATGTCCATGTTGGTGGGTCGGGACGAGGAGTTCGCTGCGGTCCGCACCGGCCTGGCCGCGCTCGTGCCGAGGCAGCCGACGATCGTCGAGATCACCGGTGATCCCGGTGCCGGCAAGACCGCCTTCCTGACCCACCTGCTCCGTCAACTGCCGAGCGTGTTCCATGTCGACCTGGCCGCCCACCGGTGGACGCCCGCAGCTCTCGCCCGGCTCGGTCGACTCAGTCGGGTCAGGCCCGTCGTCGCTGTCCTCGACGACGCCCACCGGGCCGAACCGGCGCTGGCCGCGCTGCGGCACCTGCTGGTCGACGCGCCACCCCCCGGACGGCTGGCGGTGCTCTGCGCCTACCGGCCGCGGCAGGCGCCCCGAAGCCTGCTCCGCCTGGTCACGGGCACCGGCGCGGGGATACGACAACTGGCCGTGCCACTGGGCGCGCTCCCCGAAGCGGCGGCGGAAGCGCTGCTTCCGCGCGTACTGCCGGCGACCCGGCGTGCGACGCTGGCGGCCGCCGGTGAACGACTGCCCGGTCTGCTCGCCGTCCTCGGCGCTCACCCGGAACTGGTCGACGCAGACGGCATCCTCGTGCTCGAACGGGTCGTGGAACTCGGCTCGTCCCGCTGCCTGGCAGGGCTCCTCGGCCCGGAGATCGACCTGGCGGACGAGCCGACCCGGCGGATCCTGCACACCGTGGCCGTGCTCGGCGAGGTGGCCGACCCTGGTCTGGTGGCAGAGGTCGGCCAGCTCCCGTGCACGGCCGCCGTCGAGGCGCTGGACCAGCTGGTCCGCATGGATCTGCTCCGGTACGCGGCCGACGACATCATCCTGCGCCCGCGGCACGCCCTGGTCCGGGCTGCGGCCTACCAGGATGCGCCCGCCGGTTGGCGGGCCGGGGCGCACCTGCGGGCCGACGCGGCACTGCGCCAGCGCCGCGCCGACCCGCGTACCTGCGGCTGGCACCTGCTGCGGGCCGGCGCGACCGCCTCCCGGTTCGCCCGTGTCCATGAGATCGCCCGGGAGCTGGTGACCCTCGACCCGCCCTTGGCGGCCCGGCTGAGTCGCCTCGCGGTCACCCTGGCCCCGCCGGACGATCCGGTGGCGCTCGGTGACGCGCTGCTGACCAGGGCCCGGGCAACGGCCGCATCCGGCGATCTCACCGATGCGCTCGGTCTTGCGCAGGCGTCACTCGACACGTTGCCTGGTCCCGACACCCGGCTCGCCGCGACTGTCCTGCGCGCCGAACTGGCAGACCGGCTCGGACCCAACGTCCCGGTGCGGGCCAGGCTGGCGCGGGAGCACACCACGACGGTGCGGCGGCTACGACCCCGGCTGTCCGTGGCGCAGGGCAGACTCGCCGCCAGGGACGGCCGGTGGGGCGAGCTGGGCCCGCTGGTCACCGAAATCCAGGCGGCGATCGGAGCGGAGACGGACCCACCGTTGGTGGCGGTGGCCCGGACCACCCTCGCCGCCCGCGCTGCCGCACACGGGTCCACCGACATAGCCGCCGACGAGTTGCGCGCCGCCGAGGCACTCGTCGACGCCATGTCGGATCGCGCCCTCGCCGGCTGCCTCGACGTCCCCGAATGGCTGGCCTGGGTGCAGGGCGTCGTTCTGGAGAAGGCTGACGCCCTGCGCCACGTCACCCGGGCGGTGGCGCTGGCC
Organism: Micromonospora sediminimaris; assembly: GCF_016863575.1. Classification (NCBI taxonomy): domain Bacteria; kingdom Bacillati; phylum Actinomycetota; class Actinomycetes; order Micromonosporales; family Micromonosporaceae; genus Micromonospora; species Micromonospora sediminimaris. The sequence continues at coordinate 197,511 of NZ_BOPD01000009.1, read as the reverse complement.
CGGGAACACGGCCAGGCGCACGTGCTGCCCGGACTTCTCGCAGGTCAGGCGCGGATCGCCGCCGGCAGCGGTCGACTCGACGAAGCGATAAGTGTGGCGATCGAGGCGGAACGGGCCGGACGCTCGGTCGGTGCCCGGCAGGCGGTGACGATCGCGTTGACCTACCGGGCGATGGCGCTGCTCTGGCGCGCTGGCCCGCAGGCCGCCGCCCCGGTCGGTGAGGAAGCCGTTCAGGAGGCTCGGCACGAACCGGCGCTGCACGACACCGCGCTGGCGGTCCTGTCCCACATCCGGTTCGCCCAGGGCCGGCACACCGAGGCGCGACACCTGACCGGCACGCTGGTGCAGCCCGGCCGGGGACAGCCCCGCCGACGGGATCTTCAGCCCAAGTGGCTCGCCGGGCACGCCGAGTTTCTGGTCGCCGGTGGCCTGCTCGACGAGGCGTACGCCTGGTCCCAGCGGGCTGAGGCCGCCGCCGCCGCGCTCGGCCTGGAGATCCGGCGGGCCGAGGCACGCCTGGCCACCGCACAGGTGCTGCTCGCCCGCCGGGACCCCGTCGGCGCGCTGGCCGCCGCCCAGGAATCCATCCGACTCTTCACCGATCGGCAGGCCGACCTGTCGCTCGGGGAGGCCCACCTCATGGTGGCCGGCTGTCTCGACGCCTTACGCGAATCCGGTGCCGCCCGGAATCACATTCACCTCGCCCGGGTGATCGCCGAACGCACGCCCTCCGCGTGGCTACGCCAGCAGGTGGTGAACGCCCAGCGCAGACACGGGGCCGGACAGCGGCGCTGGGCCGTGGTCACCGGACCCGATCTCACCCAGGCCGAGAGGCGGGTCGCCGCCCTGGTCGCCGAGGGCCTCACCAACCGCGCCGTCGCGATGCGGCTCTACGTGACCGAGCGGACCGTCGAGGCTCACCTGACCAGGGTGTACCGCAAGTTGGGGGTCAGCTCGCGGGCCGCCCTGGCCGCTCTGCTTCGCGACGGGGGTGGGGCGGTGCCGCCGGGCGGCACCCCGGGGACCGGGTGATACCTGTCCCAGTCGACCGCCCGCCGACGTGACGAGCCGCGGTGCCCGCAGGCGGCATCAGCGGCGAATCAGTTCCGGGGCCGCGGTGTCCAGCGGCACGGCGGCGCCGGGCACGAGGCCGAGTTGGACGCTTGGCCGTGAACCGACCGCGGCGAAGATCCAGTCGGCGGCGGTGCGGGCGCGGTTCGCGGGCAGCGACAGCAGGTGGTAGCCGCGGGCCACGACCCGGGCCGGCAGGCCGGACAGCGGCACGTGCAAGGGGTTCGCGGTGGCCTGCCAGCCGCCGAGATCGACCACGAAGCCGAGGTCGCGGTGCCGGTACGGGCGAAGCCTGCCGACACCGTACGAGGCGGCGATGTTGTCGGCGGCGAGGCGGCCCTGCCGGACGGCGTGCTGGGCGGTCATCGGGGTGATCTCACCGGGGCGGGCGTGGTCGGGCACGGCGGCGGCGTCGCCGCAGGCGAGGATCTCGGGATGACCGGGCACGGCCAGGTGCTCGTCCACGCTGATCCGTCCCTTGGTGGTGGGCAGACCGGTGGCCTCGACGAGTGGGTCGGGTCGTACGCCGACGCACCACACCAGGGTGCGGGACGCCACGAAACGGCCGTCGGAGAGGTGGACCCCGTCGGCGGTGGCCTCGGTGACGGACGTACCCAGGCACACCTCGATCCCGCGCTGGCGCAGCACGCGCCCGGCGACGGCCGACATGCGTTCGGCGAGGCCGGGCAGGACCCGGTCGGCGGTGTCCAGCAGCAGCCAGCGCGGCCGGATCCCGTCGAGCCGCGGGTGGCGGTGGACTATCTCGTCGGTGAAGAGTTGGCCCTGTGCGGCTACCTCGGTGCCGGTGTAGCCGGCGCCGACGACCACAAAGGTGCAGCGCGCTTCCCGCTCGGCCGGGTCGTCGGTGGCGTCGGCCAGCTCGATCTGCTGGATCAGCCGTTCCCGTAGGTGCAGCGCCTCGGGGATGCCGCGGAAGCCGTGAGCGTGGTCGGCGACGCCGGGGATCGGCAGCAGCTTGTTGACGCTGCCCGCGGCGAGGACCAGGCGGTGGTAGGGCAACCGACCGGTGCGCCCCTCGGGGTCCACGTAGGAGACGGCGCGGCCGTCGACGTCGATGCCATCGACCTCGCCGAGCACCACCTGCACTCCGGGCAGGGTGTCGGCCAGCGGCACGGTGACCCGACGCGGGTCGAGCACCCCACCGGAAACCTCGGGCAGCAGCGGCAGGTAGAGGAAATAGTCGGTCGGGTTGACCAACACCACGTCGGCGGCACCGCGCGAGATGCGGGTCAGGCGGCGTGCGGCGTGAAAACCGGCGAAACCCGCGCCGATGATGACGATCCTGGGTCGGGCCATGATGGGTCCCCTCGACGGTCGGCTGTCGTTTCTCGTCCCGTTCAAGAGGTAACCCCGTGGTGCCGGGGGAAACGCCCGACCCCCTCAGTTGATGGTGGCCAGCAGGTCGCGGCAGGCTCGCTCGCAGGCGCGACACGCGTCGGCGCAGAGCCGGCAGTGCTCATGCTTCTCGGCGTGAGCGGCGCACTCGTCCCCGCACGACACGCAGGCCGTGACGCACGCCTCCAGCATGGCGCGGCTGATGTTGGCGTCGTAGCCGGTGTGGCGGGAGAGCACCCGGGCGGTGGCCGCGCAGATGTCGGCACAGTCCAGGTTCGTCCGGACGCACTTGGTCAATTCGGCGACCATGTCCTCGCTGAGGCAGGCGTCCGCGCACGCGGTGCAGGCCTGCGCGCAGTCATTGAGGGCATCGATCGTGGCCGCCAGCTTCGTCCGGTCCAGGTTGATCGACTTCGGGTACGTCTCCAGCATGGGCATCGTGGTGCTCGGCATCGGGCACTCCTCTCTGTCGGTTCCTGGTGGTGCTCGGATGAGCCGATCGCCGTGTCGACTGCCGTTTCGTCAACTTTCCCCGCTCGGCCGGCGCAAACCCTCGACGGGGTGAGCCAACTCCCGCGCCCGCCGGCGGTCGACGCCCCAATCTCGATGCGCGTCGAGTGACATCGTCTGCACTTCTCACCGGGCCGTCCGTACATCGAGCCGGGCGACCACTGCCGCGTGCGGCACGGTGAGCCCGGCGAGTACCGCGAAGACCAGCTGTAACGGGGCTTCCTGGAACGGACCTGCGGCCGCCGGGCTGAAGGTCGGCGATGCGTCGACACATACCAGGACGAGCAGGCCGGCGAAGGCGGCGATGGTGGGCAAGGTCGCCTGCCGGGTGAACCGGCGGATCGGACCGCCCAGTCGACCGGCCGCCAGGTGGTGGCGGTTGCCCGGGTCGGCGCGCAACAACCGGGCGACATGCCGGGCGGAGTGCCACATCGCGAAGTACCCGCCGAACGCCAGCGGCGGCGGTACCACCGCGAAGGCTGCGACGAGGACCCCGAGTGCCGCCACATCCCCACCCCGGCGGGCGGCCAGGTCGCGGAGTCCGGTCACCAGGGCCGCCAGGAGTACGACGGACAAGGCGATCAGCCGTCCGGTCGGCGCGAACGCGGCTGAGGCGCCCGGGGCAACCGCGTCCAGCAGCGGGTCGACCGTACCGGGCCACAGCGCGATCGGCAGCACCACCGGCGGCCCGCCGTACGCCAGGACGGCGAGCACGGGACGGACCGGTGGCCGCCCGTCCCGCTCGGCGTGGTACGCCACGTCACCGGTGCCGAAGTGCAGCACCGCGAGGATCAGGAATCCGGTCACGGCGGGGACGGGCGCCCAGAGGAACAGCGCAACCGTGGCGGTGGCCGTGACGAGGTACGCGAGCAGCAGCCCGACGGTGCGCCGCAGCGGCCGTGCCTTGGCGGAGATCCAGGCCGGTACCAGGTGATCGACGGCGCCGTGCGGAAGGCCGATCAGCAGGCCCACGAGCAGCGGGAGGGTTCCCGCCCAGGCCGCCACCCCCGGTACCAGCAGGGCCAGGCAGGTGAGCCCAGCCAGTGCGATCGGGCCCGAACGGCCGACCCGGCGCAGCAGCCAGTCGCCAGGCGGAGGGTGAACCGGCCGGACGACCTGACGGGAGGCTGGCGTCACGAAACGTTGAGCAGGCCACGGTCGGACAGACGCCGCAGCAGAGCCAGGTCGACCGCGCTCCACACGACCTTGGACAGGATCGGCAGGATCACGAACAGGGCTGTGTCGGTGGTGTCCCCGAACAGCCCGAACCCGGACGGCCCCAGAATCCAGATCAGCGGGTAGCCGACCCAGAGCACGCTGAGCAGGAGCGCCACCTGCGTGAAGACCCTCGACATGGGGGCCGGTTGACGGGCTGCGGTGGCCCGCAGCGGCCCCCAGATCAGCCCGAAGACCACCAACAGGGCCACCACCCCGAGGAGATAGAGGCCGTATCGCCAGGTCGGGCTCTCCATGAGATCAGCCAGGAAACCGCTTGTGATCATGATGATGTCGGCGGCGACGAGCGCGCGTACCAGTCCCCAGCGCTTGTGCGGCAACGCGTGCATCGCGGTGAGCGAGAGGGCGATCAGCAGCAGCGGAGTGCTGACCACCCAGTCGGCGTACCTGGCCCAGAACGTCGTCTGATCGGCGACGTCGATTCGACCGCCGCCCACCGCCATGACCACGTACCAGAATCCCGACCAGAGCGGAATAGCCGTGGCGATGGCGTACTCCACCGGCGGGATGCCCCTGGGGTTGGCCCGCCAGTAGCGGAAGAGCACGACGCCGACCGCCATGGCGGCGACGTAGAACCACAGCCAGAACTCCACGGCAACTCCCTAGCCAATCCCGGCTCGCTGGATTGAGGGACCGCTCCCCAGATGTCAGCTTAGGATGCGTATAGACGTTTTTGGGTTACAAGGGGAAATAGCCCCGATCGCGGAGACGGGGCACCACGTTCCGCCATCGGAGACGATCCCGGGCCGGAAGGGCGGGCCAGCGGCATGAACTTCGAAAACGAGTTCGGCTACAACGTCATCCAGTACACGCTGGTCTCGCACGTGCTGACCCTCGGCTACGCCGTCATGGCGGCCGGGCTCGTCTACTTCCTGCTGACCATGTCCGGTATCGCTCCGCGGTACCGCCTCGCCTCGGTGCTCTCAGCAGTGGTCATGATCTCCGCGTTCTTCGAACTCTGGGTGCTGTCACAGCGCTGGTCCGAGGCGTTCGCTTGGAACGGCAGCGCGTTCGTCAACACCGACACCCTCTTCTCAAACGGCTACCGGTACATGAACTGGTCCATCGACGTGCCGGTGCTGCTGATCCAGTTGCTGGTGGTGCTCGGTGTCACCGGCCGGCGCTTCCACCGCACGTGGGCGCTGTTCGTCGCCGCCGGCCTGGCGATGATCTACACGGGCTATGCGGGGCAGTTCTACGAGGTGGACAGGTCCTTGCCGTTCTGGATCTGGGGTCTGGTCAGCACCGTCTTCTTCCTGTTCCTGCTCGCTCTGGTGGCCCGCCTCATCTTCGGCAACCTGGGCCGGCTGCCCCGCGCCGCCCGCGGGCCGGCCCGGTCCGTGTGGTGGCTGATCCTCGTCTCCTGGATGCTCTATCCGGGGGCATATCTCATGCCGGCGATGTGGGAATCCGCCGACGGGGTGGTGGCCCGGCAGATCACCTACACACTGGCCGACATCACCTCGAAGGTGATCTACGGAGTGCTGATCGGGGTGATCGCCCGGAAGGTCAGCGCCGCCGAGAACTGCCAGGCCGCTATCGAGGAGGACGTGGCCCAGCCGCGCGGTGGCCTGACCTCCGCCACGTCCAGCTGAGGGCTTCGCCGGTCGCGGCGCACGTACGAGGCCCGAGCCGGACGTGGGTCAGGCAAATACGCAATGCCGGATGCAGAGCCTTACGCCGGGCAGGCTTCTGTCGTCAGAAGCACGGCGTCCCCTTGATGAAAGGGATGATGCCTGACGACGGGTAGCGGGCGAATCTGCCATGGATTCCTCCGCTGTAGGTGATGTCCCCGACGCCCCAGACCTGCACCCGGTACTTGCGTTGCGGGTTCTTCTTGTAGTGGAAGGTCAGGCTGCCGCTGGTCGGGCCGCCCGTGGGATATGCCAACGTCCGGTGCATGACGGTGTAGTTCTCGGTGCAGTCGATGACGAGGTACCAGAAGATGCCGGACAGCAACCGCTTGTCGTTGTTCATGCGCCAGTAGCCGTCGACCTGGATGTAGTCGCCGGTGCGGGTGCCGCGGACACCGGCGGTGACGTCGAACCGCTGGATGGGATCGAACTTCCCCAAACTGGCGAAGATCCAGCTGCTGGTGATCTCGGCGGTCCGGGTGGTGCCGTCGGCCCACTGGGGCAACGCGGTGACGATGTTCGTCGACGCGCTCTCCCCAGCGGCGTTGATCGCCGTGACCTTGAAGTTGTAGTAGTGGCCGTTGCCGAGGTATCCGACGGTCATCGACCTCTTGCTCAGCGGGTACGGCAGCTTCTCCCACCAGCCGTTGAGCGTGGCGTCGCGCACGTAGACGTTGTAGTACACGTGCGGGGTCGGGCTGGCCGACCAGCTCAGCTTGACCGAACTGTCCCCGGCGACCGCGCGCAGGTTGGACGGCGGTTTCGGGAACGGCGGCATCGGCCGGGCGGTGTCGGTGTTCGACGGCGAACTGGTCCCGGCCAGGTTCGTCGACCGCACCCGGAACTCGTACGTGGTGCCGTTGTTCAGGTACTTCACGGTGAACGAGCAGCAGGTGCTCACCGGGTACGGCAGGCGGATCCACGAGCCGCCGACCTTGCGGTACTCGATCCAGTAGTAGACGTTGGCCGTGGAACTCCGCGTCCAGGTCAACTTCACCGCGCCGTTGCCCGCGTTGCTCGCGTTGAGGTTCGACGGCGGTTGTGGGAACGGCGGCAGCGGTCGGGCCGAGTCGGTGTTGGACGGGCTGCTGTTGCCGGCCACGTTTGTCGCCCGCACGCGGAACTCGTACGTGGTGCCGTTGTTCAGCAGGTTCACGGCGAACGAGCAGCAGGTGTCGACCGGATACGGCAGGCGTTTCCACGAGCCGCCGGACTTGCGGTACTCGATCAGGTAGTACACCCGGGGGGTGGGGCTGGCCGACCAGGTGAGGGAGACCTTGCCGTTTCCGGCGGTGGCCCGCAGGCTGGTCGGCGGCTTCGGGAAGACCGGCATCGGCGTCGCACCGGCCACGTTGGAAGGATCACTCTCGCCTGCGGCACTGGTGGCGGCGACTCGGTACTCGTACCGCTCTGCGTTGGTCAGGTACTCGGCGGTGAACGTGCAGCAGCCGTCGACCGGGTACGGCATCTTCCGCCAGGACTGGTTGCGAGAGGCGTTGCGGTGGTAGACGACGTACATGACGCCAGCGGTCGGACTGGCCGTCCAGTTGAGCCGGACGAAGCTGTCCCCGGCTGTCGCCTTGAGGTTGCTCGGTGGTTGGGGGGCGATGCCGATGGCGGTGGCCCGGGAGGTCGCCGAGGCAGGCCCTTCCCCCGCCACGTTTGTGGCGCTCACCTTGAACTCGTAGACATGGGTGTTGACCAGGTACTGCCAGGTCGCCTCGGTCAGCTCCGTCGGGTACGGCGACTTGCGGAAGGTGGTCTCGCCCGCGGTCACGTCCCGCCAGTACACCCAGTAGAGGACGTTCGGGCCGGGCGCGTCCCAGGTCAGCCGGATCTGCAGACTGCCGGACGGCACGGTCCGTAGGTTCGTCGGTGCCGTCGGCCGCGCCACCGTGCTCCGGGCCTGCACCGGCGCCGACGCCGCGCCCTCGCCGGAAAGGTTCTCGGCGGTCACCTTGAACTCGTACGTGTGCAGGTGGGTGAGGTATTCCCAGGTGGCGGTGGTCTTGTCGGTGGGGACCTCGGATCGTTTGAAGGTGGTCTCCCCTGCGGTGACGTCCCGCCAGTAGATTCGGTAGTAGAGGTTCGGGCTGGGCGCGTCCCAGGTCAGGGTGATGTCGCCGGTGGACAGCGGCCGGAGGGTCAGGTTCGTCGGCTGGCCGGGCAGCGGCGGCATGGGTTTGGCCCGGGCCACGTTGCTGGGCAGGCTCTCGGAACCCCGCGTCGCGGTCACCTTGTACTCGTACTCGTGGCCGTTGGCGAGATACTGCGCCGGCATGGTGCAGCATTCGGAGATCGGTATCGGAAGCTGCTCCCACTCCTCGTTTTCGGTAGCGTCGCGCTGGTAGACCCAGTACCAGACATCCTCGGTGGCGGACGGGTCCCAGGTGAGGGTGGTCATGCCGTCGCCGGGTGTGACGCGCAGGTTCGTCGGGGCGGCCGGCGCGTCGAAGTACGCGGTCGCGGTGGCCGGTGCCGACGTCGGCCCCTCACCGCCACGGTTGGTCGCGCTGACCTTGAACTCGTACGTGTGGCCGTGGGTGAGGAAGCCCGCTTCCATCGAGCAGCACTCGGTGAGCGGCAGCGGCAGCTTGGTGAACTCCTGCTCGTCGATGGTGGTGTCGCGTTGGTAGACCCAGTACCAGACGTCCGACTGCGGCTCGGTCCAGGTCAGCTCGATGGTGCCGTTGCCCTGGGCGGTGGCGGTCAACCCGCCGGGTGCGGGCGGCGCCGCGATTGTCGACGTCGCGGTGGCCGGCTCCGATGGAGGGCTGACCGCCATGCTGTTCACCGCGACCACGGAGAACTCGTAGGTGTGCCCGGGCACGAGGTGGTCGGCGACCGCGCTGGTGCCGCTCCAGATCGTCGGTTGCCGTTCCACCGGATCGCGCTGCCCGGCGGTCACGTCCCGCTGCGAGACCCGGTATCTGATCCCGTCGCCGTCGACCGGCTCCCAGGCCAGGTTGATGGTGCCGTCGTCGGCCGGGGTGGCGGTGAGGCCGGTGGGCGTATCGTCCAGCGGCGGCGCCACCCGCAACAACCGATTGGGGGAACCGACGCCGGGATCGCGGATCACGCCCGGCTCGGCCAGGCCGAGAAGCGCGGCGGACACCTGCTCGGGCCGGTAGTTCTTGTGTGCCTGCAGCACCAGCGCCGCCGCACCGGCGACGTGCGGTGTCGCCATCGAGGTGCCACCCGATACGCGGGATGAGGTGTCGTCCATGTTGCTGGCCGAGGTGATGCCGACGCCCGGCGCGAAGATGTCGACGCACGACCCGTGGTTACTGCGCGGGGCGCGCTTGTCGTCCTGGTCGGTGGCCGCCACGGTGATGACGTCTGTCAGAGCGGCCGGCACCTCCGTGCACGCGTCCACGTCGGCGTTGCCGGCGGCGGCGACCACGGTGATGCCCTTGTCGATCGCATCCTGCACTGCTTTGCCGAGCCGGTCCCGGTCCCGCGAGCGGGTAGCCACGCTGAGGCTGATGTTCATCACTGCGGGCAGGGCGGCGTGCTGGGTGATCCAGTTGACGCCCCCGGTCATCCTTGCGGCGGTCGTGGCCATCTGGCAACCGATCTGCACGTCGATGATGTGCGCCTTCTTCGCCACTCCGTAGCTCTTTCCACCGGCCGTGCCTGCCACGTGGGTGCCGTGCGCGCCGCACATTTCCACGTTGCGGGAGCGCTTTTCACCTCCCACGTCGGCCCGGCCACCGAAGTCGGTGTGGGTGGTCCGCACACTGTTGTCGAGGATGTACACGTGGACGCCCTCACCCATGGACGGAAAGACGAACCTGCCGTCCAGGGCGCCATCGATGCGGTCCAGGCCCCAGGAGGGTGGGTTTTCCTGGACGCCACCGCTGTCCGACGCCGAGACATCGCCGTCGTCGTCCAAGCTGACCGTGCGGTCCTCCTCGACCGCCTCGACGGCCGGGTCGGCGGCGAGTTCGCGCGCCCTCGCGTCGGTCAGGTCGGTGACCGAGAAGCCGCCGAGGGCTGCGCCGAAGACCCCGTCGAGGCTGCCGCCGTATCGAGCGACCAGGCGGGTTGCGATCTCCCGGATGCCGTACTCGCCGCTGGCCGCGCCGTCGCGCAGGTCGACGAGGTAGCTACCGGCCACGGCGGTGCCGTCCGGGGCCGGCAGGAATTCCCCCTGCTGGGTGGGCCCGCCGCGCGCGGTGGCCGACACCACGGTCGTCGGGGCGCTCTCGCCGTTGCCGTTCACCGCCGAGACGGCGTACTCGTACAGGTGCCCGTCCACCAGGCCGGCGTCGGTGAAGGACGCCGCCGCGACCTGGCCGGGCAGCCGGACCGGGTGGCTCTGCCCGTACGACAGGTCCCGCCGGTGGATGCGGTAGCCGGTGGCACCCGGCGAGGCGGTCCAGGTGAGCTGAACGTTGCGCTGCTCGTCGGCGGTGGCGGACAGCTCGGTCGGCGTCGGGGGCAGGGTCGCAGGGGCCGGCGCCGGCCGTGGCCAGGTGACCTCCACGAACCGGGGTCGGTAGAGGCGGGCGTCCGCCTGGTTGTCGGCGTTCGCCAGGCTGTTGACGTTGTACGACACGAGCAGCTTGCCCGGGCGCGCCAACTCGGGGTGCAGTCGGGCGTCGTACACGATGATCTCTTTGCCCGGCTGCGGTTCGGGCGCTCGGAAGAGGTGCACGGGTCCGCTGAAGGGGCCGGTCGGTGCCGGCGCGGTGTAGGCGACGGTGTCCGGGTTGAACACGAGGTTGCCGTCGACGGTGACCAGGACGTACTGGTTTCCGATCTTCTGCACGCCGAAGGCGGTGGTGGTGCCGGCCATCAGCCGGGTGGCCTCCGACTCCTCGGCCGACCAGCCGTCGCCGGTCCAGAACTGCCACGGCCCGGCCAGCTCGCCGGCCGGCACCTTGGCGAGGTAGATCGGCTTCACCGGCCCCGAGTCGTTGACCAGCCGGGTGCCGTAGATGTAGGTGGTGTCGCCGTCCTCCAGGATGGCCGAGCCCCAGGCGATCCGGTCGGCCACCGGGAGCGGGGTGAGCGAGCGCAGGGTCAGTTCGGGCAGGTCGAACGAGGCGAGGGCGGTGCCGGTCAACTTCAGGTCGAGGGGATTCGGGCCGGAACGCAGGTAGTGGTTGTAGAGCACCTTGAGGGTGGAGTCCTCGACCGTGCCGTCACCGACCCAGTAGCCGGCGCTCGTGGGATCCCCGTCCCGCTCGGCACCGACCAGGGACATCGGTTCGTCGACGCTGCCGCCGGTCAGCGTCTCGGAGAGGGTGGCGTCGTCCTGCACGACGATCGAATTGTGGATCATCGGCTGGAAGTCGGGACGTGATCCGTCGGGGTTGACCGAGCCGACGAAGGTGTCCGAGAACAGCCACACCATCCGGCCGTCGGGCAGCTTTACCGAGGCGGTGCTGTCGCCTCCGTTCCACCTGCCGCTGGTGTCTCCGTACGTGCGGAAGGCGTCGTTGAGTTGGGCCGCGGACATCCCGCCCGCAGGGATCTCGGCCTTCGCCACAGCGCCCGGCGCCAGCAGAATCGCCACCGTCACGAGCATCGCGACGGCGGCTCGCCGAGCCTTCGCCGCGAACATCACCTGGTTGTTGAGCGATACGCCCATCGGATACTCGCTGCGGTCGGTCGTCACGCTCGCCATCCACGAATAATGTGCCATCGATATGTGGAGCGGGGTGAAGGATCTGGACATCGAACGCAAGAATGTGGACAGTCACTCAGTGTCACCGGGGGCCGCGCGGCGGGCGCGGTAGGGAGGTCTGCGATGCCGGTCGAGGAACCGAGCGTGGCGATGCTGGCTTACCCGGGCGCGGGCAGCTTCGACTACGTCACGGTCAACGAGATCTTCGGCGTGGACTATGCGTACCGGTTCGGATCGTGGTACCGGACCAGGACGTGCGCCATCGAACCGGGGCAGATCGAGCTGGACGGTGGGATCACCGTGTCCGCCCCGTACGGGCTGGCCGAGGCGGAGGCCGCTGACCTCCTCGTCGTCCCGGGTTGGACGAGGGAACATGAGGTGCCACCCCGGCCGTTGCTGACCTCCCTGCTGCGGGCGCACGGGCGCGGGGCCCGCATCATGTCGATCTGCACGGGGGCGTTCATCCTCGGCCACGCCGGCCTTCTCGACCATCGGCACGTCACCACCCACTGGACGACCGCACCGCTGCTGGCCTCGCTCTTCCCCGCCGCGACCGTGGATCCGCGGGCGCTGTTCATCGACGACACCGGCGTCCTCACCGCCGCCGGTATGTCCGCCGGTATTGACCTCGCCCTGCACGTGGTACGCGGGGACTACGGCGCGGACGTGGCTGCCGCGCTCGCCCGCAGGCTGGTGCTCTCCGGCTACCGCAGCGGCGGACAGGCCCAGTTCGTCGATTCGCCGCTCAGCCCCGATCCCGACGATCCGCTGCCGGAGTTGTTGGACTGGATGCGCGGGCACCTGGACCAGCCATGGTCGCTGCGATCGCTCGGCGAACGGGTGCACATGAGTCCGCGGACGCTGGCGCGGCACTTCCATCGGCTGACCGGAATGAGCCCACACCAGTGGCTCACCCGGGAGCGGGTGCTCGCCGCCCAGCGCATGCTGGAGGCCAGCGACGAGCCGATCGCACGGATCGCCACGCGGACCGGGATCGGGTCTACCGCCAACCTGCGGCACACCTTCCGGCGGGAACTCGGCACCTCACCCCAGGCGTACCGTGCCACGTTCCGTGCCCGCCGGACACCGCGATGAACGTGTGGATGATCTTCGCGGATGTGTGCGGGGTGTGCACTCCAGCCGGTGCCCGGCCCGGCTACGTCGTTTGCTGCGCCTTCGTGACGACTTGAACGAAGGCGCGTACCAGGGCATTCTCTCCGCCTTTGCGCCACACCGGCGCGTAGTGCAGCACCGGTCCGTCGGTGATGGGCAGGAAGGTGATGTCGCCTCGTTGCCGGGTGGCTCCCACGTCCGATCCGATCGGGGACACGACGCTGCCGCCGGCGATCGCTTGGAAGGCCTCCTCGAGGGTGACGATGCCCAGTCCGCGCCGGACGGGCCGCCCGGCCGGGGTGGTGGACGGGGTGTGCGCCTCCCACACGTAGTCCGGAATGGGTCCCTCGGGGTAGACCACCGGATGATCGCCGAGATCCTCCAGCTCGACGCTGCCCCGGCCGGCCAGCGGATGACCGGCGGCCACCGCCAGCACCAGCTTCTCGCGGTGCAGGACCGGCCCGACCGTGAGGTCTGGCTCGCGGATCGGCAGCCAGAGAATCCCGATGTCGACCGTACCGGCCCGCAGCGGCCCGAGCGGGTCGGTCGGCAGGATCTCGCGCAGGCGCAGCTCGCACTGCGGGTGCCGCTGCCGGAACAGGTCGAGGGTGGACTCGACCGACTGGTACTGGGTGGCCATCGTGCCGATGGTCAGCGTGCCGGCCTGGCCGCGGGCGGTGGCGGTGGCCTCCTCGATGCCGGAGATGATCTCGCTATAGCCGGCGCGGAGACGGTCGCGCAACCGTTCACCGAGCGGGGTGAGTCGAACAGCACGGCTCGTACGCTCGAACAGGCCCCCGCCGATCCGACGTTCCTGCTGTTTGATCGACTGACTGACCCGCGATTGGGACACGTGCAGACGCTCGGCCGTGCGACCGAAGTGAAGCTCCTCGGTCAGCGTCAGGAAGATCTCGATGTCGCGCAGCTCCACCAGACGGCCCTACCTTCGATCATTGCGGCCTGGGATTGGGCAGTCTACGGCCCGCCGAGAACGGGCGGCACGAGCGTGGCTCGGACCACCGGCCGTCGCGGGGTCGTCGTCGATCGATGACCGCTGGCTAATGCGGCGATGCGATCTTCTGCGTTGTTCGGCCGGGGCGGCCGGGCGATGGTGAACGCATGAGCGAAAGCGTGATCGACATCGTGGCGGCGCCGGATCATCTCGGCATCCCACGCTGGCACGCTGTGACGTCGCCCGGTTCGGTGGCCGGGGTCGCCGACCTGCGGCCGGTCATGCCGTTCGAGTACGAACTGCCACCGCAGACCGCCCCGCAGCCGGGCACCCTCGAGCTGAACCTGTACGTACAGCCGCAGTGGCGTCGTCGAGGGATCGGATCGCGGCTGCTGGCCGCCGTCGGCGCACACGCCGTGGGCCAGCGGTTGATCGTGGAGACCGCCCCGGATTCCGCCGCGCAGTCGTTCTGTGAGCGGCACGGATTTCGGCGCACCGGATCCGGGAGCCATGATCTGCTCAGCTACTGCGATGTCCACCATGCCTGGCTGGGTGAGTTGGTCGATGTCGAGCACCCCGGATACCGACTGCGTCACTGGACCGGGGATCCGTGCGGCGCGACCAGCGTCGAGCAACTGCTCCGGCATCCGAGCGGGCCCGGTGCCGCGGTGGTGAGCGCCGCCGAGGCGGACGGCGGGGTGGCCGCCTATGTCGTGGCGATGACAGGCGCACTGCCGCAGGTCCGCGCCCGCCAGTACGGCCCTGCCGTGCTCGTCGGTGATCGCGGCCAGCGGCTGGGGCTGTGGGTAAACGCCGCTCTGCTCACCCGACTACGCGAGATCCATCCACACGTCGAGGAGATCGAGACCCGCACCGCCGACGGGGACTCCGACCTGGTCGCCCTGCGTCGACACCTGGGCTTCCGCCCATTAGGGCGGCGTCTCCGCTACGAACTCACCCTGCCGTAACCGGCGGCCCTGACTCCGATCCAGTGGCACGTCCGGGCCGACCCGTGCCCGAAGAATAGAGGTTTGCCATGAAAGATCCTGTCCGCCCTCGGACGTGGGCCGCCCCGGTCGGGAGCCGGGACCCGCCCAGTGATCCGGGGTCGCCACCCGGCGGTCGCGACCTGCCCACGTCAACGTCAACGTCAACGTCAACGTCAAGGAGTTCACCACCGTGCCCGTCAACCTCTCCACCCAGGACAAACTCACGCTTCGCACGGCCGCGTACGGTGCGGTCGCACTGCTGTCGGCCGCCGGAGCCGCCGGCGGCTCGCCGCACAAGATCGCCACCGATGGGTCCATCGCCCTGGCCTCGGCAACCGGCCTGGTCGGGCACGTGCTTGCGGAGAAGTCCACGGGCGTCGACCTGGACGGCAGGTCGGTGGCCGAGCTTGCCGACCGCGTGCTGCCCGCCCTGACCGAGGCGATGCGCCTGCTCGCCGAGCAGGCTCCGGCCGAGGCCGACAACTTCCGCCGCACCGTCGTCGTCGCCCTCGACGCCGCTGTCCGTACCCGTCAGGGCGCACCCGGTCCAACCGTCGCCGAGATGACCAACAAGATCACCGCGGCGCTCGACGCCGCCTCGGTAACCCCGGAGGTGACCACGTGACGATCCCGGCGATCTCGGTCTCGGGCCTGCGCAAGGCGTACAAGGACAAGACCGTCCTCGACGGCGTCGACTTCGACGTCCACGCCGGCACGGTGTTCTGCCTGCTCGGCCCCAACGGCGCGGGCAAGACGACGACGGTGAACGTGCTGACCACCCTGGTCCAGGCCGACGGCGGCACGGTCCGGGTCGCCGGCCACGACCTTGCCACCGACGCCAAGGCGGTCCGCGCGGCCATCGGCGTCACCGGCCAGTTCGCGGCCGTCGACGAACTACTGACCGGACGCGAGAACCTCCAGCTGATGGTGGACCTCAACCGGAGGGTCGCCGGCGGCGGCGCGCGAATCGTCACGGACCTGCTGGACCGGTTCGAGCTGACCGCGTCGGCGGACGAGCCGACCGCCACCTACTCCGGGGGCATGCGTCGCAAGCTCGACCTGGCGATGACGCTGGTCGGCGATCCGCGCATCATCTTCCTCGACGAGCCGACGACGGGCCTGGACCCGCGCAGCCGCCGCACCATGTGGTCGATCGTGCGTGACCTGGTCGCCGACGGCGCGACCATCTTCCTCACCACGCAGTACCTGGAGGAGGCCGACCAACTCGCCAACCGCCTCGCGGTGCTCGACCAGGGCCGCCTGGTCGCCCAGGGCACGCCGGAAGAGCTCAAACGCCTCATCCCCGGAACACACGTACGGCTACGGTTCTCCACCGCCGCCGAACTCGACGCCGCCGCGGGGATCTTCCCCGAGGCCACCCGAGACGACGACGCGCTGGCCCTGCGGGTGCCCGCCGACGGCGGTACGAAGTCACTGCGGGCCCTGCTGGACCGGCTCGACGAGCACTCCCTCAGCGCCGAGGAGTGCTCCGTGCGTACCCCGGACCTCGACGACGTTTTCCTCGCCCTGACCGGCCACGCCACGGAGGTCGACACGAAATGAGCGCCCAGTCCCATTCGCTGGTCATGCTGCGCCGCAACCTCAAACACCTCACCCGGAACCCGACCTCGGTGTTCAACGCCGTCCTGATGCCGATCATCATCATGCTGATGTTCGTCTACATGTTCGGCGACGCCTTCAGCGTCGGCATGGACTACATCGACTACGCGACGCCGGGCCTGATCCTGCTGGCCGTCTGCTACGGGCTGGGAGCCACCGCGACAGCGGTGAACTCCGACATGACCAAGGGCATCATCAACCGGTTCAAGGCCATGGACGTCTCCCGCGGCGCGGTGCTGACCGGCCACGTCGTCACCAGCGTGCTGACCAACGTGATCGCCATCGCGGCGCTCGTCGGAGTGGCCTTCCTGCTGGGGTTCAGCCCGGAGGCGGGCCTGACCGACTGGCTCGCCGTGGGTGGTGTCGTCGTGCTGCTCGCGTTCGCGGCGGGCTGGTTCACTGTCGCGCTGGGACTCTCGGCGAAATCGCCGGAGACGGCGGGCATGGCCGCCGTGCCGCTGGTCATGCTGCCATTCTTCAGCAGCGCGATCGTCCCGGCCGAGAAGATGGGGCCGGGCCTGCGACAGTTCGCCGAGTACCAGCCGTTCACGCCGATCATCGAGACCGTGCGCGGCCTGCTCGACAGCGCGCCCGACACCACCGACGCGGCCGTCGCAGTCGCCTGGTGCGTGGCGATCGCCCTCGTCGGCTACCTGTGGGCGCGTTCCGCCTTCACGAAGCGAGCGTGACCCGGGCCGGTGTGGGGCGTTGCGGTGCCGTCTCGGTGAACGTGATCCGACGAGGCGGCGCCGCAACGAATCGAGAGCCCTTGCGCTCGGCACCCGGCCGTCGCGGCCGAACGCCGGATGGGAGCACTCGTCGCCCATGCCGACGTCCGCTACCCGATGGCCCGGTGCCGGCCACCACGCCTTGGCCGGCACCTTCGCACCCGACCTCACCCTGCGCACCGACCGGGGCATCATGGCACGTCGCCTGGGCCGCGACGCTCGACGAACCCACCGCCACCGCCGAGGCCACGTTGCGAGAAGGGCTCTCCCGCTGGTTCGGCACACCTGCAAAGCACAGGGGAGGCTCCAGGAGTCCGGCGGCCTGGACAGCGTAGCCGCCGGCCAGGGCGAAGCCGTATCGTTCGGTTGCCCCGAGCCCGGTGCGGGCGAGGCGTTCGTGGAAGGGGTCCACCGCTACGCCGCGTTGCTGCGGGTTGCGGCGAGTTCGGGGAAGGCTTCCTCCCAGCGACCGCGGAGCTGGCGCGGCAGCCAGAGGGTGGGCGGCCAGAGCCGCCGGAGCAGGTCAGCGTCGAGCCAGGTGTTCAGATCCTCGACGGTACTGGCATCCTGCGCCGGCTGCGGTTGGTTGCTCGTCAGACCTCCGGTCGTAGCGCCTGGCGGATCGTCTCCCGGCCGTATCCGGCTCTTCGTCATGCCTCTGTGGCCGCAAGGTGATCGCGATGGTCGGGACTGACCGCGACGTCGGCGTTGGTCGTTACTCGCGGACCAGTCCCGGTGGCAGCGCGTCTTCGCCGGGTCGTACCTGGCGGGCGTTGGCCACGGGGTCGCGTTCGAGGGCGTGGATCACGGGTGTCGGGCCGCCGACGCAGGTCCAGGTGTCGTCCCAGAGCGCGGAGACCAGCCATGACCGGTCGGCGGGGAAGAACAGATCGGGTAGCGCTCCGCGGCCGTGGCGCATGTGCCCACCGGTGCGCCAGGTGAGGGCCTGCTCGGGACCGGCCTCGACCAGCACGTACGGCCAGTCCCAGTAGAGGAACACCCTCGGGGCGTGGGGGAAGACGACGTCGTGGGCGCCGGTGTCGAGGTAGGCCAGCCACCAGGGCTGGTCCGGAGTGTGCGTGATGAGGTCTTCGACCAGGGCGTGCTCGTAGGTGGCGACGGTGACGTCGTCGGCCTGGTACGTGGTGGCGTAGGCGTCGAAGACCGGCGGGATGGCGGTGGTGATCGAGACGCCGGCAGTGGTGTTCCCGGCGATCCAACTCACGTCGGCGGCGGTGCCGATGCGCCAACTCCGCCCGTCCTTGCTGATCTGCACCCTGCCATTCAAGCCGCTGCACCGTCGGTTGGCCAGGAGCCAGACCGGTCGTGCAACGTCGGCCCGGCGACGCGGCAGGCTGGGACAACGATGATCGGGGGAACGTTGCCACTCCCTGCCACCTCAGGTAAACCCCAGGTCGCTAGACTGTGCCCTCGCGCCCTCGTAGCTCAGGGGATAGAGCATCGGTTTCCTAAACCGTGTGTCGCAGGTTCGAATCCTGCCGGGGGCACCAGGTAACAGCCTTGATCATCGATCACTGATCCGCCTTCCGGGGCTTACGTGCCCGCTGCGTGCCCGATCGCCTTGCAACCTTCGACCGGCTCGCGTCCAGGTGCTCAGATGGGTGGGCCGCCGATCATGGGGCGTCACGTCGTTCAATCCAGCCGACCGTAGGGCGATGTTGAAGCGACGGCGGAATCCGTGATGGCTCTGCTGCCGTGCTGGTGTGCGACTGTCGACCGGGGAAGACGAACACATCCGGCCCGTCGGGCAGCGTCGCCAGGTGTCGACGCAGCGCCAGCGCCCCCCGATTCGCATGCCACCGTAGGCCAGCAGCAGGACCAGGACGCGGTCGGGAAGGTCGCAGGTGGCGGCGAGCTTGTCGACCTGGGCGATGGTGGCTCCGCCCCGAACCCCGACCCTCCTCAGAGATCCGCTTTAACGGCCAAAGACCCAAGGAAGCGCGTCGGCGATCATGGATTACGCGATCGTAGCCGCGCGAAGGCCGCATGGCGCGGGCAACTACCCATCACTACATCCGACAGCGATAGACAACACCGACAGTCGTCCGGCCTCGAAGGCGGCCCTCTCATCCGCCGTCAGCTCGTAGTACGAAAATCGCGGCTGACTCGTCATCCAGCGCTTGACGTGCACGAAACAGCCGTGCCACTCGCCGTGACCGATCAACTGGAAGCCGCGGAAGTCCGGATCCTTTGTCGGAGCGCTGACGACAAGTCCCGGTCCCGAGACGCGAGCAAGGGCATAATCATCCGGAGGTCCGATGAAGATCGCGACTGCGGCGCGAACCTCGGCAGGCGCCGTACCAGGATCAATGTAGTCGTGCACTCGTTCGTAACCGCGCACGCTGACCTGAGACACATAGCGTTGAGCCGGGGTCCCAACGGGATCCTGCAACTTGAGCACGCCGAAACAGCCGGCGGCAACCGCGGCAAACGACAGCAGCCAGATACGTCGGCGTCGCGAACGTACTGCGATGCGTCCGTCAGCGGCATCGTCGGATCCAGGCACGACGAAACTGTAGGCCAACCGAGCCGGCATGGGTGGGCGCAAGGTCAAGAGTGCTGGACGGACCATCCTGGGCCGCCCACGGGCCAGTAGCCGCGAGGCCCAGCGGTCATGAGCGGGCACCGATCACTGATCCTCCTTCAGCGATTGGGCAAGACAAGTGACGGCGATCACACGGAGTTGGGACCCGATACGTTGGGGCGCGTCGTCTTACCGGGTGTGAGAAGAGGCATGGACGCAGCTGACGAGGGTGAACTCGTACGCCGAGTGGCCCGTGGAGATCGGCGCGCGTTCGACGAGCTCTACCGGCGTACGGTGCCCTGGCTGGAGGTGCGCCTGCGCCGCCGGTGCGCCGATCCGGACATGGTCGCCGAAGTCCTGCAGGACACGTACCTGACGGTCTGGCGGGCTGCGGGCAGTTTCGCCGGAGTCCCGGCGGCGCGCGGCGGCGGGGGGCAGGGGAGCGCGGTGGGTTGGTTGTGGACCATCGCCGCCCACCGTCTGGTCGATGCGTTCCGGCGTCGGGCGCGCCGGGCTCGGGTGCCGCAGGTGCAGCTGATGCCGGACACGGCCCCGGCGGCCGAGGACGAGGTGATGGCCGCCCGGGTCGGCCAGGAGTTGGAGCAGGCCCTGCTGGTCCTTCCGCCCGAGGTACGGGCCGCGCTGCGGGCGACGGTCCTCGACGGGCTTTCCATGCGGGAGGCATCGGTGTTGTTGGGCGTGCCGGAGAACACCGTCAAGTCCCGTGTCCGCCGCGCCCGGATCGCCCTGCGGGAGGCCCTGTCATGACGACCACCCATCCCACGATGTCCCAGATAGAGCGGTACGCCGCCGGGGATCCCGGCCTCGACGAGGCCAGCGTCTGGGCGGTCGAGGTGCACCTTGAGGACTGCGGCGACTGTCGCGCCCGGCTGGCCGGTGCCACCACTGTCGACACTCGGACGTTGATCGATCGCGTCGCGATGAACCTGGACCGGGAGATCGCCGCCACGCCCGTTCCGGCCGGCCGCAGCCGGCCCTGGTCCGTGCTGCGCCACCGCTGGTTCGTCGGCACGCTGTTGCCGTGGCTGGCGATGACCGCCACGGTGCTCGCCTCCGCCGCGCTGCTCGGTGAACTGTGGGCGGGGCGGCCCTCGCTGGTGCTGCTGATCGCACCGCTGGCTCCGTTGCCCGGCGTGGCGGTCGCCTGGCATCGGCGTGCCGATCCGGCCTGGGAACTGATTGCCGCCACTCCCGCCACCGGTCTGACGATGTTGCTGCGGCGTACTGCGGCGGTGCTGGCCTTCGTCATTCCCGCTCTCGCCGTGGCTGGTGCGCGCACCGGGGTGTCACTTGCTCTGATGCTGCTGCCGTGCCTGGCCTTCACCGCCGCCACGCTGCTGCTGGGGACGCTTGTCGGCGTACGCCGGGCCGCGATCGGACTGATCGCGATCTGGACGCTCGTCGTGATCGCTCCGAGTTTGGCCGCAGCTCGGCTCCCGGTGGTCCTGGCCGCCGACAGTGCCGGCATCTGGGCACTGGCCACGCTGCTGCTGACCGTCATGGCCCTCCTCCGGGTCAACGGACTCCGTCGACTCACCCACCACGACTAGACAGCTCCCACCGTGCCCAGACGACTCCTGCCTTGCCTGGGCAGCTCCGACCTGCGAAAGAGGCGGCGTCGCTGCCGCGCTGCCGATCAATGAAGGAGACGATGATGATGCGTGCCGTGAGTGCGGCCGAAACGGCCGTCACCACCCATCCGTGGGAGGTGCACGCCGAGGGTCTACGGGTCCGGGCGGGGCGTCACCTTGCCGTGGACGGTCTTGACCTGGCCCTGCCCTCCGGGGTGCATGGGCTGCTCGGCCCGAACGGTGCGGGGAAGACCACTCTGATCCGGGCTCTGGCGACTGTCCTGAACCCCGCCGGGGGGCGGCTGACCCTGCTCGGACACTCGGTCGACAGCCGATCCGATCTGCGATCGCTCCGTCGTAACCTCGGTTACCTGCCGCAGCACTTCGGCTTCTATCCGCGGTTCACGGTCCGCGAGTTCGTCGGGTACATGGCGTGGCTCAAGGAGATGCCGAAGGCCGAAGTCGCGGCGGCCGTGCAACGGTCGATCGACCGGGTCGGGCTGACCAGCAAGGCCGATGCCCGACTCAAGACCCTCTCCGGTGGCATGCTGCGCCGGGCCGGGATCGCGCAGGCCATCGTCAACGATCCGCAGCTCCTGCTGCTCGACGAGCCGACCGTCGGCCTCGACCCGGAACAGCGGCTCGACTTCCGCGAGCTGCTGCGTGACCTCGGCACCGACAGTTGCGTGCTGGTCTCCACCCATCTGGTGGAGGACGTGGTGGCCGCCTGCACCGACGTGCTCGTGCTCAACGTGGGCCGCCTGGTGTGGCAGGGTACCCCCGAGGGCCTGACCATGCAGGGCGACCAGGGTGATGCCGGTGACAGCCCGGCCGAGCGCGGCTACTCCGCCGTCCTCCGCCGGCACCGCGCGGAGGCCGTCCGATGACCGTTCTGGGAATCGAACTACGTCGGTCCGCGGCGCTCGGTGCCGGGCTGATCACGGTGGTGGTCGGGGTCGGTGCGCTCTATCTGGCGACCGGCCGCTGGTCGAGCGGCTGGATGGCGTTGGCCATGACCGTCCGCGAATACCTGCTCCTGTTGTGGCCGCTGGCGCTGGCCGCCGGGGCCTGGCAGGGCCGCCGTGAGCACCGGGCGAAGGTGGGCGAGCTGTTCACCACCACCGCCCGGCCACGCGCACAGCGGATGCTGCCGGTCCTCGGTGCGATGGCACTCACCCTCACGGTCGCCTACCTGCTGGTGACCGTGGCGGGCATCGGCTGGATCGCCTCCACCGCCCGGCACGTGCCCCTGCTGAACTTCGCGGTCGTCACCGGTGTCGGTGCGATGTCGCTGATCGGTGCGGCGTGGCTCGGACTGGGCATCGGGCGTATGCTTCCCGCCCTGGTGACCGCCCCGGCGCTGGCGGTGGCCGGCGTCCTGCTGATCTTCCTCAGCGTCATCCGGCTTCCGGACTGGTTGGCCGCGGCGGTCTCCCCGGTCCACGGCACGCTTCCGTTCCACGCCTACCAGACGATCGACAATCGGGTCAGCGCTGCGCTCGCGATCTCGATGGCCGCACTCGCCACCGCTGGGATGCTGTTGTTCGTGGCCGATGGCTGGCGCACCCGTACGGCAGCGCTGGTGCCGGTGGTGCTCGGGCTCCTTGTGGCGACAGCGGTCGTACCCAGGGACGAAGGCGTGCTCAACTGGCCGGTCGACCCGGTTGCGCGGGAACTGCTCTGCACCGACGACACGCCGACGGTCTGCGTCAGCCGGGTCAACGCCAACGTGCTCGACGCCCTGACTCCGCTGGCCCGGGAGGGCCTGACGGCGTTGGCCAAACTGCCGGACGCGCCCACCGCTGTGTACGAGGACACCCGCACGTTCATGACTGACGAGGTCAGTTCGCCTGAGGACGGCGTCGTCAGGATCCAGGTACGAATCGACAAGCGTGGCGGGCTCGCACACCCGGCCGCCGTGGTTCCCGAGATTGTCCGTGGGCTGGGTGTCCAGTACGACGGACGGTGCGAGAACCGTAACGAGGTGGTCGAACGGGCGGCGGCCTACTGGCTTCTGGAGCGCGAACCGCGGTCAGACGTCGGAGTGGTTCCCGGGATGATCGAAGAGGACCCCGAGATCAACCCCGCGGCGGTCGCGCTGTGGCAGGGATTGCGCGCACTGCCCGAGGACGAGGCGCTGGCCCGGGTCACGGCGGTCCGTGATGCCCTCCGGACCTGCGCCGACGTCACCGGCATCCTGTCCGGGGCTGCCCGGTGACCTGGATGCTGCTGTACCTGCGCTCGCGGCGCGTACCACTGGCCCTGATTGCCGCCGTCGGCGGCGCGGCAGTGGTGTGGGGCCTGTGCCTGGCCTTCGCCAAGGAGCGGGACGTGACTGCGATGGTGGTGGTGATGACCGTCCTGCTGATGGTCGCGGTGCTGTCGTCCACCCTCGCCGGTCCCGACGAGAACCTGGACCGCACCGCGTCGATGCGTTGGCCCTGGCGGCGCGCGGTGCACCTGCTCGCCGGCCTGGTGGTCGTCCTCGCTGTCCTGCTCGTCACGCGGTACACCGGGGCCCGGTTCGGGCCGGCCGCGCTGGTGGCCCGTGACGCCGCGGGCCTGCTGGGGCTGACCGCCCTGTGCGCGACCGTGGTCGGTGCCGCCAGATCGTGGTTCCTGCCGCTGGGCTGGACCACTGTCGCGGTCATGTACCCCCAGCAGGGTGTCTGGGGCGCAACGGCGACGTGGCAGGGACAGCCAGCCGAGAGCGATGCCGCCATGCTGATTGCCGCGGTACTCGCCCTCGGCGGGTTGATCGCCTACTCGATCGTCGGTCCCGCTCGGCGCTAGGCGTCCAGGTAGCCGGAGGTGTCGCCCAAGTGGCCTGCGATCGGCATCAGCTCGTGGACAGTTGGGTGGCGGTGTTCACCACCTGGTCGATCAGGCCGTATTCCCGGGCCTCCTCGGCGGTGAACCAGCGGTCCCGGTCCCAGTCCTGCTGGATCTCGGCCAGGGTGCGGCCGCTGTGCTGGGCGATCAACTCCTGCATCGTCCGCTTGACGTGCAGCATGTTCTCCGCCTGGATGGTGATGTCGGAGGCCGTACCACCCATGCCGCCGGAGGGCTGGTGCATCAGGATCCGGGTGTGCGGCAGCGCGTACCGCTTGCCGGCCGTGCCGGCGCAGAGGAGGAACTGGCCCATCGAGCCGGCGAGCCCCATGGCCAGGGTCGCCACATCGTTGCGGACGAAGCGCATGGTGTCGTAGACCGCCATTCCGGCGCTCACCGAGCCGCCGGGCGAGTTGATGTAGAGGGTGATGTCCCGCTCCGGGTCCTCGGCGGCGAGCAGCAGGATCTGGGCGCAGATCCGGTTGGCGATCTCGTCGTTCACCTCGCTGCCGAGGAAGACGATCCGCTCTCGTAGCAGCCGTTCGAACACCTGGTCGCCGAAGGTCCGCTGGCCGTCGTCGAGCATTGTGATCATGGTCAACCTCCACCCGCCGGCGGCGACGTCGAGCGCTCGGGGACCGGCCCCTTCAGCCTGCGGGATGCCGCCGGACTTCAACCAGCCGTTCTGCTCGGGGCAGATCCGCCCACGGCAGAACGACGGCGACCAGCCGCCAGTTCAGGTCATTCCTCGGAGGAGTCAACAATGTCTGGTGGCCTCACCCTCGGTGACTGCCGACGGTGGCCCGCACTGTGGCCCTCCGCCGGGCGGCTCGCCTACGTGCCCTGGGCCGGTGCAGCGGGCCGAGGGACGACCGGGTGGTCGACCTGCGACGGAGCAGCGGACCCCGGGCGACGAGGTGGATCGGACCGACCGGGTCGGCGAAGGCGATGACCCTGATTCCGCTGGCCGACCCGCCGCCGGTCAGCCCACCGCCCTTGAGTTCGCCGCCGGTCGGGCCGGCGGCGCCGATCCGCCCGACCGGGCCGGTCCAGCCCGGATAGGGACCGTTGCCGCCCAGCCCTGCGGTGAGGTCCGCGCCGAAGCCGACGGCGTTGAGTCGGGCGACCGGCTGGGCGGATCCGTCCGTACCGCGGCCAGCGGGCGCGGTCGCCGGGTCGCCGCGCCGGGTGGCCGGGACATTACCGGCCCGGACATGGCCGGCCGGGCCGGTGGCCGGCAGTCGGCGTTCGACCCGCCGAAGCTCGTCGCGAACCTCCTCCAACAGATCCGAGAGGTGCAGGCCGAGCGCCCGGCAGATCGCCGCGAGAACCTCGGAGGACGCCTCCTTGCGCCCGCGCTCTACCTCGGACAGGTACGGCACGGAGACCCCGGCGGCTTGGGCGACCTCCCGCAGCGTGCGGCCCTGGTGCTGGCGCTCGCGGCGCAGTACCGCGCCGATCACCCGTCTCAGCAACGACATACGGGCCTCACTCTCGCCGCTCCTGCGCTGACCGTCCCATCATGCCCGTCCGCCGCCGCGTTCGCCGTACCGGTCCATTGACGCCACCCCGCCGTGCGGTTCCCGGGTCAGCCGCTATGTTGTGGACGTGCAGGCGACCGACGCGGGGCAGGACCCCAGGTGATCCACTTTCCCGCGCAGCGGCGAGGCCCGCTCAGCGCGCTGAGCATCCGGCTGGCCGCCGCCATCGGGCTGGTCCTCGCCGTGGTGGCTGTGGTCTACCTCGAACGGGAGCAGTACCGCGACAACAACGGGGACGGCCTGACGCTGCTGGACTGCTTCTACTATGCGGTGGTCTCGCTGTCGACCACCGGATACGGCGACATCGTGCCGATGACCCAGCAGGCCCGGCTGGTAAACGTCCTGTTCATCACCCCGGCCCGGGTGCTGTTCCTGATCATCCTGGTCGGTACCACCCTCGAGGTCCTGACCGAGCAGTACCGGACCGGCCGTCGCCTGCACCGGTGGGAGAGAAAAGTGAAGGACCACGTCATCATCTGCGGCTACGGCACCAAGGGCCGTAGCGCGATCTCGGCACTGCTGGAGAACGGGCTGGACAAGTCCCGGATCGTGGTGGTGGAACGTGCCGGTCCGGCCTTGCGGCAGGCTACCTCGAACGGGCTGGTCGCCATCGAAGGTTCGGCGACCCGATCCTCCGTGCTCAACCAGGCCCACGTACGGACCGCCAAGGCAGTGATCATTGCAACCGACAGCGACGATGCGTCGGTGCTGGTGGCGCTGACCGTACGTCAGCTCACCGCCGGCCAGGTCCGGATCATCGCCGCGGCCCGGGAGGCGGAGAACGCCCCACTGCTCAAGCAGAGCGGGGCGCACCACGTGATCGTCTCCTCGGCGACCGCCGGCCGGCTGCTGGGTCTGTCGACGTCGGCGCCACCGCTGATCGACGTGGTGGAGGATCTGCTCACCCCGGGTCAGGGCATGGCGCTGGCCATGCGCTCCGCGGAACGCAGCGAGGTCGGCAGGTCGCCCCGGGAACTCGACACCCTGGTCATCGCGCTGGTCCGGCGGGGCAAGGTGGTCACCCTGGCGGACCGGGCAGGCGCGGTCATCGAGACCGGGGACATGCTCGTGCACGTACGCGACGACCGCCCCACCGCCAACACCCTGCCCTGAGCGACGGTCGACTACCACCGGGCCCGAAAACGTCGGCCGGGCCGTCCCGAGGGAACGGCCCGGCCGCGCTGGTCACGGCACGGGTCAGCCGACGATGGTCCAGGTGTCGCCGCTGCCCAACAGCCCGGCCAACTGCTGCTCCGGGCTCTCGGTGACGGTCGCCCGGGCGTCGGCCAACTGCCCCTGCACCACGCTGTCGTACGACGGCCGGCGCACCGAGCGGAACACGCCGATCGGGGTGTTCCGCAGGTCGAAGCCGGGCAGCCGGGACAGCGCGAACGCGTACGCCGGGTCGTCGACCGTGGCGTCGTGTACGACGATCTCCTCCGCCGGGGTCGACGCGGTCTCGCGTACCTCCAGGCCGAACCCGCCGGGCGGGTGTACGACGCAGAACTGCCCGTCCTTGCCGAACGTGATCGGCTGGCCGTGCTCCAGTCGGATCAGGTAGTCGTCGCGGGTGCCCGGCTCCTTGAGCTGCTCGAACGCCCCGTCGTTGAAAATGTTGCAGTTCTGGTAGATCTCCACGAAGGCGGAGCCGGAGTGCTCGGCGGCGGCGCGCAGCACCGACTGGAGGTGCTTACGGTCGGAGTCGATGGTCCGGCCGACGAAGGTCGCCTCCGCGCCGAGCGCCAACGACAGCGGGTTGAACGGCGCATCGGCCGAACCAACCGGCGTCGACTTCGTGATCTTGCCGACCTCAGAGGTGGGTGAGTACTGACCCTTGGTCAGCCCGTAGATCCGGTTGTTGAACAGCAGGATCTTGAGGTTGACGTTGCGGCGCAGCGCGTGGATCAGGTGGTTGCCGCCGATGGAGAGGGCGTCGCCGTCACCGGTCACCACCCATACCGACAGGTCCGGCCGGGAGACCGACAGGCCGGTGGCGATCGCCGGCGCCCGCCCGTGGATCGAGTGCATCCCGTAGGTGTTCATGTAGTACGGGAAGCGCGACGAGCAGCCGATCCCGGAGACGAAGACGGTGTTCTCCCGGGGGATGTTCAACTCCGGCATGAACTGCTGGACGGCGGCGAGGATCGCGTAGTCGCCGCAGCCGGGGCACCAGCGCACCTCCTGGTCGGACTTGAAGTCCTTGGCGGTGAGCTTGAGAGCGACGGGCTCAGACATTCTTCAGGACCTCTTCCAGCATCGTCTCCAGCTCGGCGGCGGTGAACGGCAGGCCGCGGACCTGGTTGTAGCCGATGGCGTCGACCAGGTAGCGACCCCGGATCACGTGCGCGAGCTGGCCGAGGTTCATCTCGGGGATGACCACCCGGTCGTAGGAGCGCAGCACCGCACCAAGGTTGGCCGGCATGGGGGCCAGGTGCCGCAGGTGCGCCTGCGCGACCGGCAGGCCGCGCTGGCGCAGGGCGCGGCAGGCGGCGCCGATCGGGCCGTACGTCGAGCCCCAGCCGAGCACCAGCACCCGGGCGTCGCCGTCCGGGTCCTCGACCTCGACGTCCGGCACCGGGATGGTCTCGATCCGGGCCGCCCGGGTCCGCACCATGTAGTCGTGGTTCGCCGGGTCGTACGAGATGTCGCCGGTCTTGTCGGCCTTCTCCAGCCCGCCGATGCGGTGTTCGAGACCGGGGGTGCCCGGTACGGCCCACGGTCGGGCCAGGGTCTGCGGGTCGCGAAGGTACGGCAGGAAGGTCGTGCCGTCCTCGCTGTTGGGCGCGGTGGCGAACTCGACCCGCAGGTCCGGCAGGGAGTCGACCTCGGGCAGCAGCCACGGCTCGGAACCGTTGGCGACGTAGTTGTCCGACAGCAGGATGACCGGGGTGCGGTAGGTCAGCGCGATCCGCGCCGCCTCCAGCGCGGCGTGGAAGCAGTCGGACGGGGACTTCGGCGCGATCACCGCCACCGGCGCCTCGCCGTGCCGGCCGAAGAGCGCCATGTTCAGGTCGGCCTGCTCGGTCTTGGTCGGCATGCCCGTCGACGGGCCGGCCCGTTGCACATCCACGATCACCAGCGGCAGCTCCAGCGCCACCGCGAGGGAGATGGTCTCGCCCTTGAGCGCCACGCCGGGGCCACTGGTGGTGGTCACGCCGAGCGCGCCGCCGTACGAGGCCCCGAGCGCCGCGCCGATCGCGGCGATCTCGTCCTCGGCCTGCATGGTGGTGACGCCGAACCGCTTGTGCTTGCTCAGCTCGTGCAGGATGTCCGAGGCCGGCGTGATCGGGTACGCGCCGAGGAAGACCGGCAGGCCGGAGCGGACACCCGCGGCGACGATGCCGAGCGACAGCGCGGCGTTGCCGGTGATGTTGCGGTAGGTCCCCGGCGGCATCTTGGCCGGCTTGACCTCGTAGCGGACGGCGAAGTCCTCCGTGGTCTCGCCGAAGTTCCAGCCGGCCTTGAAGGCGGCCACGTTCGCCGCGACCAGCTCGGGCCGCTTGGCGAACTTGCGCTCCAGGAACCGCAGGGTCGACTCGTACGGCCGGGAGTACATCCAGCTGAGCAGGCCGAGGGCGAACATGTTCTTGGCCCGCTCGGCGTCCTTCTTGGACACGTCCAGCTCGGTCAGCGCGCCGATCGTCATCGAGGTCAGCGCGACCGGATGCACCGCGTACCCGGCGAGAGTGTCGTCGTCGAGCGGGCTGCTCGCGTAGCCGACCTTGGCCAGGTTGCGCCGGGTGAACTCGTCGGTGTTGACGATGATGTCGGCGCCCCGGGGCAGGTCGGCGAGATTCGCCTTGAGCGCCGCCGGGTTCATCGCGACCAGGACGTTCGGCGCGTCACCCGGGGTGAGGATGTCGTAGTCGGCGAAGTGCACCTGGAAGCTCGACACCCCCGGCAGGGTCCCGGCGGGAGCCCGGATCTCGGCGGGGAAGTTGGGCAGCGTGGAGATGTCGTTGCCCAGCTGCGCCGTTTCCGAGGTGAACCGGTCGCCGGTCAGCTGCATGCCGTCGCCGGAGTCGCCGGCGAACCGGATGACCACCCGTTCGAGCTGGCGGATCTGCTTGCTCACGGCCGCACCTCGCTTCGTAGCGCGCCGTGGCGCGGCCGGCTGAACTGGATGGTGACCTCGCCTTGCCCGGCCACGAGACCTCCTTGACGCGCCGCTGTACCGGCCGTCCGTCACCGTCCGGCCCGCCTGTCCTTCCCTCACCGAGAGCCTACGTCGGATCGAGGGCGCGCCCTGCCCGGAGGTCCGCCGACTGGGATCGAAAACTGAGGGTTTATGTGATAACTTGCGGTGTTTCGCCGTGGCCGCCGTAATCCATATCACCGCACGTCCCAGCCGGGTCGGTCCTGCGTCCGGGCCGGCCGTCGGGCCCGGAACCAAATTCCGCTGTCCGATTCCGGCACGCCCCCCAGGGGCTGGTTCGCCTCGATCCCGAGCGTCGCGGCGGTGGTCTCCGCGCCGCCAGTCCGCGACGCGCTGATCCGGCGCCGCAACCGCGCCGTGGCCAGCCCGACGGCGATGACCGCCAGCAGCGCCGACACCGTGACCAGCAGCATCGCCGTGCGTTGTCTCGACAACGACCCCCCGGTGTCACCCGGTGCCGCCCCGGCCGGGGGCAGGCTCGGCGACGTCGCTGGCGGCGGCACCACCGCGAGCTGCTCAGGTGACGCCGCGGTGATCCGGAAGCTGAGCTGCATCCGCCGGTCGGCACCGTTGCGCGGGTTGAGCCGGCCGATCACCGCTCCGGACAGCGGTGCGCTGCGCAGCGCCTGCGGCGTCGCCGTCACCGGCAACCTGACCTCCTCCGTACGCCCCGACCGGACGGTGCCGAGCTCGCAACGGGTACGCGTTGCCGCCGCGGCGACGCAGCCGGCAGGTGGCGTCGTCACCGTGACCCCGGCGGGCAGCAGCACGTCGACCCAGCCGCTGGCGTCGGCCCGACCGGTGTTGCCGAGCCGGACGAGGAATCCTTCGCTGGCACCGTCGACGTCGAAGGTGACCTCACCGGCCGACATGGTGATCCCAGGCGCCGGTGGGCCGGGCGGAAACAGCACGGCGAAGCCCTCGTCGTCACTCGCGGTGCCGGCCGCGCCGGTGGCCGTCACCCGTACCGAGCCGGCCAGCGGCATGTTGCGCCAGGCGTCGCCGTCGACCCGGATCCGCAGGCGGGTGCTGAACTGCGCGCCGGGTGCCGTGGTCCACTGCCCGCAGCGGTACTCCCGGTTCCCGTCGGCGGCGCAGCCGTCCGTGCCGGCGTCGGTGAGTCCGGCCGGCAGGGTGTAGGCGAGGCGGACGCCGGCGTTCGCGCTGCCGGTGTTGGTGACTGTCACGTTCAGGGTGGCCACCGTGCTGGCCGCATTCCAGTAGCCGGCCGGCAGGGTGACGTCGCCGGTGGTGACCTTCACGCCGGCCGACACGGGCGGTGCGACGGTGGGCGCGGGCGGCCGGGACGGCGGGGAGTACGTGGGCTGGGGCGGTGCCACGGTCGCGGCCGGCGGACCGCTGCTCGGGGCCGGTCCGCCGGTGGTGGCACCCGGTGTGGGTGTCGTCGACGGCGCGGCGGGCGTACTCGTCTCGACCGGCGGCTCGACCGTCGGTGGCGGCGACGTCGGCTCGGGCTCGCCGGTCGGCTCGGCCGGTGGACTGTACGGCCCCGGCTCGGTTGCCCGACTCGGCAACGCCACGGCCGCCAGCGCACCCGGCGCCGCGCCGGCTCCGACGCCCAGCAGCAGGCCGAGGGCACAGGCGGACGCGAGCCTACGACGCCACACGCGTCGTCCGGGCAGCCGTCCCATTGATCCTCCGGTGCTGGTGGTGGTCCCATGGTGGTCGGAAGTTGCCCTGGGACACTAGTCCCAGATGAAAAGAAGTTCGCGACGCGGCCGTGGTCTCCCGACGGGCGGTAGGCTGACCGACCGTGACCGGTTACCTGGGCTCGTACGCGACGCTCGGGCTGTTGCTGCTCGCTGGCGTGCTCTTCCTCGTCGTCGCGTTCACCGCCAACCGGGTGCTGCGCCCCGCCCGCCCGGCAGATCCGCCCGGCAAGCGGGCCAGCTACGAGTGCGGGCTCGACCCGGTGGGCGGCGACTGGGCGCAGATGCAGATCCGCTACTACGTCTACGCGTACCTCTACGTGCTGTTCGCTGTCGAGGCGGTGTTCCTCTTCCCCTGGGCGGTGGTCTTCGACCGGCCCGGGTTCGGCATGGTCACGGTGGTGGAGATGGCGATTTTCGTGGGCGTCCTCGCGCTCGGCCTGCTCTACGCCTGGCGGCGCAACATCCTCCGCTGGACCTGACCCCTGGGTGGGCCGCTCAGGCGAGGCCGCGGCGGCTGAGCGTGGGTGGCCGATCGCCTCGAACGGCCGCGACCATGTCCAACACCCGGCGGGTCGGCCGGACCTGATGGGCGCGGAAGACCCGGGCGCCCAACCATGCGGAGACCGCCGTCGCGGCGAGCGTTCCCTCCAGCCGCTCCGTGACCGGCAGGTCCAGCGTCTCGCCGATGAAGTCCTTGTTCGACAGGGCCACGAGCACCGGCCAATCGGTCGCGGTCAGCTCACTCAACCGCCGGGTGATCTCCAGGGAGTGGCGGGTGTTCTTGCCGAAGTCGTGCGCCGGGTCGATGAGGAGCCCGTCGGGGCGTACGCCCAGGGAGACCGCACGCTCGGCGAGGCCGGTCACCGTGGCGACCACATCCGCCACCACGTCGTCGAAGGCCGCGCGGTGCGGCCGGGTGCGTGGGCTGAGTCCGCCCGCATGTGAGCAGACCAGCCCGACCCCGGTCCGCGCAGCCACCCGGGCCAGCGCCGGATCCGCCCCCGACCAGGTGTCGTTGAGCAGGTCCGCGCCGGCCGCCACGGCCTCCACCGCGACCTCGGCCCGCCAGGTGTCGATCGAGATGACGACCTCCGGGAAGGCGGCCCGTACGGCGGCAATGGTGCCCACCGTCCGACGGATCTCCTCGGCGACATCCACCTCGGTACCCGGCCCGGCCTTCACCCCGCCGATGTCGACGATGTCTGCGCCCTCGCCCACCGCCTTTTCCACCGCCCGCAGCGCGCTGTCGGCCTGGAAGGTCGAGCCCCGGTCGAAGAACGAGTCCGGGGTGCGGTTGACGATCGCCATCACCACCAGGTCTTCGGGACCGAACCGCCGAGCCCCGAGCCGCAGCACCCCGGCCACGCCACCTCCCACATCGCCACCCGCCACCGACGATCACGCCGCCGCTGCACTGACGCTATCCGGTTGCCGGTTCGCGGTACGCCGCGCCGGGTGGGGTCGCCCCGATCCTCTCGGCGTGCCACGATCAGTGCATGGGTCAGCTTCTGCTCCTGCTGGTCGTGGCGGTCACCGTCGCGGCGGTCGTGTTCGGCGTGACGGTGCTGGTCACCGGTCGGGATCCCGGCCTGGCCCCGGTCGAGGCGGACGGGCGGGCCGTGCCGCTGCCCGGCGACCGTCCGCTACGCGAGTCGGACGTCGGCGAGGTGCGCTTCGACACCGCGTTGCGTGGGTACCGGATGACCCAGGTTGATCAGGCGATGCGCCGGGCGGCGTACGACATCGGCTACAAGGCCGAGCTGATCGGAGTGCTGGAGGCGGAGGTGGCGGCGTTGCGGGACGGACGGATCGACGACGCCGACGCGCTCCGCCAGGCCCGCGAGCAGTCGGCGGCCAAGCCGATCGAGGCGCAGGACCCTCAGACGGTCGAAGGATCGACGATCGAGCTTTCGGTGACGCCAACGGTGGTCGAGACCGGCGACCGGCCGGGCCCGGGTCCGAAGACCACCACGGAGTCAACGGCGGCACCGCAGGCGGCGGCGGGAGCGCCGACCGACCCGACG
Organism: Micromonospora sediminimaris; assembly: GCF_016863575.1. Lineage (NCBI taxonomy): Bacteria > Bacillati > Actinomycetota > Actinomycetes > Micromonosporales > Micromonosporaceae > Micromonospora > Micromonospora sediminimaris. The sequence goes on along the minus strand of NZ_BOPD01000009.1, from coordinate 164,304 downwards.
GCGCGGGTCGACGGCGATGTCCGGGCGGCCGGTGAGCAGCCGGTGCCGGCCGACGACGCTGCGGCACCCGCCACCGCCGACTCCGGTGACGAGCCGGCCGCCAGTGGGGCGCCGGGATCCGGGCCGCACAGTTCGGTGGTCCGGTCGGAGTCGGCGTGAGCAGATCGGACGGCGCTGACGATCTTCGCGAGGCGGCCCAACCTGGTGCCGGTGAGGTCACCGCCACGGTGATCGTCAACGCGCCGGCCGAGAAGGTCTTCGCCGCCCTGCTGGCCTGGGAACGGCAGTCCGAGTGGATCCCGTTCACCACCGTCCGGGTGGTGGAGGGCGACGGTGGTGAGGGGAGCCTGGTCGAGGCGGTCACCTCGCTCGGCCCGGCGGTGCTGCGGGACAAGATGCGGGTGGTCCGGGTGGACGCGCCGTACGAGATCGGCGTGGTGCACTGCGGCACGCTGCTGCGCGGCCCCGGGGTGCTGCGGTGCACCCCGCTGGAGAGCGGGCGCAGTCAGGTGGTCTGGCACGAGTGGTTCCACCTGCCGGGCGGGCCGGCCGGGCGGGTGGCCTGGCCGGTGCTCTGGCCCGGCTCCAAGTTCAGCCTCACCCAGGCGCTGCGACGCTTCGCCCGTCAGGTCGAGCAGGGCCGCCTGCCCTGACCGGTGCGCGGCCGGCTGTCGGACACCGGGCCTAGCCTTGATGCCGTGACTGAACTGGTGATCGGCGCCGACGGACTGGCCCGGTGCGGGTGGGGTGCCAGCACTCCCGACTACGCGGTCTACCACGACACCGAGTGGGGCCGCCCGCTGCACGGTGACGACGCCCTCTACGAGCGGATGACGCTTGAGGCGTTCCAGTCGGGTCTGTCCTGGCTGACCATCCTGCGCAAGCGGCCGGCCTTCCGGGCGGCCTTCGCCGGGTTCCGGATCGACACGGTGGCCGGTTACGGCGAGGCCGACGTGGCCAGACTGCTCGCCGACGCCGGCATCGTCCGTAACCGGGCCAAGATCGAAGCTGCGATCGCGAACGCGCGCGCCGCACAGGACCTTCCGGACGGGCTGTCCGCGCTGCTCTGGTCCTTCGCCCCGCCACCCGGTCGGGCCCGACCGGGCTCCGCCGCGGCCGTGCCCGCGCTGACTGACGCCTCCACGGCCATGGCCAAGGCGCTCAAGAAGCGTGGCTTCCGGTTCGTCGGCCCGACGACGGCGTACGCGCTGATGCAGGCCACCGGGATGGTCGACGACCATCTGACGGGCTGCCACGTCGTGACATCCGCGACGGGCGTGATGGGATGAGGGCATGACGACCGACACCGCACACCGGGTGAACGGGGCGAGCCAGGCGGACGGCACGGGCACCTGGGCCGTGCTCCTGCCCGCCGGACGGTACGACGCCGAACGGCTCGTCCACCACGACACGCTTGAGTTGACCGGGCTGGACGGCACCAGCCTGCCCCGCCCCGGTGACCAGGTCGCGGTGCTGGCCGACGAGCCACCGCGGCTGGTGGCGGTGGGCCGGGTCGCCGGCCCGGCCGCCCGACGTCCGGAGGACCCGGACGACCCGCAGTCCGACCGAGCACCCGACACGCTTGTGGTCGCGTACACCCGGCGGGCCTTCGACGAGCCGGTGGCGGCCGACGCGCTGGTCCTCGGCGGGCCGGTCACGGCCCTCGACGCGGCGACGTTCCGCGAACTGGTCGACCGGCTCGGCCCGGCGCCGCAGCGCCGCACCTGGCTGGTCAGCCTGGATCTGCCGATCGAGGCCGACTCGCCGGCCGAGGCGGTCCGGCTGTTCTGGGCGTACGTGCAGGAGCTCGGCCCCCGGGAGCTGCCCGCCTTCGTCTCACCCTCCGGCGACGAACTGGCCATGCAGGCGTTCGTGCTCGGCGCGGAGGCGAACCAGGATCCGGAAGAGGACGACTGACCGACCGGCGGCGGGTCAACGGCCCTCAAAGACCGGCTTCTGCTTGCCGACGAAGGCCATGGTGGCGGTCCGGTGGTCCGTGGTCGCGCCGCAGATGGCCTGTGCCTGCGCCTCGGCGGCCAGCGCGTCGGCCAGGGTGCCGGCGTCGGCGACGGAGAGCTGACGCTTGATCGCCCCGTAGGCCACCGTCGGTCCGGCGGCGAGCCGAGCGGCCAGTTCCTGCGCGGTGGGCAGCACCTGCTCGTCGTCGTCCGTCATCCGGTTGAGCAGCCCCAGCCGGCAGGCCTCCTCGGCGCGTACCGGCTCGGCCAGCATCAGCAGCTCGACGGCCTTGGCGTGGCCGACGAGCCGGGGCAGCGTCCACGAGGCGCCGGTGTCGGCGGCCAGCCCGACCTTGGCGAACGCCATCAGGAAGCTGGTGGACGGGCCCCCGATGCGGATGTCGGCCAGGAAGGCCAGCGAGGCACCCGCCCCGGCGGCCATGCCTCGGACGGCGGCCACCACCGGCTTCGGCAGGCTCGCCAGCCGGGCGGCGATCGGGTTGTAGTGCGCCTGGACGGTGTCCAACGGGTTGCCGTCACCCGCCTGGAGGGTCTCGACGTGCTCGCGCAGATCCTGGCCGGCGCAGAACGACCCACCCGCCCCGGCCAGCACCACCGCCCGGCAGCCACGGTCGGACTCCAGTTCGGCCAGGGTGTCCCGCAGCGCCTCCTTGAGCGCCACGTCGAGCGAGTTCATCGCCGTCGGGCGGTTCAGGGTGAGGGTGACGACGGCGTCGGTGCGGTCGACGAGCAGCGGCTCGGTCACGTCTGGCGACCCTTCTGTCGGGCGATCCGGTGTCCACCGTCGAGACAGAGCTCGACGTACCGGTCGGCGGCCGGCCGGAGCCGGGCCGCGTGGCGGTCGAAGAAGCTGGCTGCGGCGATACCGGGCCAGCGTTCGGGCAGCAGCGCCGGGGGCAGCTGCGGATCCCGGAACAGGAACGTACGCCATGCGTGCACCAGCCGGAACCGGGCCGCGTACGCCTCCTCGTCGCCACTGCGGGCCGTGACGCCGGTCAGCAACGTCCGCTGCTCGGCGACGAACTCCTCGTACGCCCGGCCGATCTCGGCCAGGTCCCAGGCCCGGCGGACCAGGCCCATCGCGCCCGGCGTGCCGGCGGCGTGCGCGGCGCTGAACCGCTCGAAGCGTACGCCCGCCTCGCTGAGCAACAGGTCGACGTCTTCTGCCGGACGGGTGGCCACCCAGGTCTGTTCGTCCAGGGTGCCGTAGCCGAGGTACCGGAGGTTGGCGGCGAGTCGCTGGCGGTCCCGGCGTGCGCTCGGCGCGTCCAGCACCAGTAGGTCGAAACGCCCGTCCCAGCTGACCCGACCGGTGCGGTAGATCCGGGAGGCGGCCTCGTCCAGTCGGCGGGCCGCCTTCGGTGTGATCGAATATCCGGGACCGGACGCCAGTCTGATCGGTTCGAGCCAGCCCTGGCGCACCATTCGGGAGACCGCCGTCCGTACGGCGGGGGGCGCGATCCCGAGCGGTGCCAGTAGCTTGACCAGCGCGGCAACGGGTGCGCGACCACCCCGCGGCCGGAGGTGGTCGCCGTACAGGTCGAAGAGTGCCGACCGTGCCTGCATGACCGCACATTGTGACAGGCCATCTAGGGATAAGCTAGATGCTGTTACATCAATGCTGCTTCGGTTTGGGTCCGGCGGTGTTCATCAGGGAAAATCGTCGGTCGACACCCACGTGCAAGTTGCGGGTGGTCATGGCGAAGTGGCTGTGGGGCAACCCACCGACCCTGGTGTAGGTCTGAGGGGAGACAACATGGCGGCGATGAAGCCGCGGACGGGCGACGGTCCGCTGGAAGTCACCAAGGAGGGCCGGGGCATCGTCATGCGGGTCCCGCTGGAGGGCGGTGGCCGGCTCGTCGTCGAGATGACTCCCGACGAGGCGACTGCTCTCGGTGACGCGCTGAAGGCGGCCGCCGGCTGATTGAGGCCGGTGCGTCGGCGACGCTCGCCGCCGCGGACAGTTCGTCTGGTTCCTGGCTCTGAGCCACCGGTCCCACCGGTGGCTCAGAGCCGTCACACCCTCGCGCGGGCCAAGTCCACCGCGCGTCCGTCTCCAGGAGGTACGGCTCCGCGTGCTCGCCATCCGTCTGACCGCCGAGCCGGACCGGCTCGACACCCTGGTCCTGCCCGTACGACCCGGAGCCACCGACGACGCACAGGCCGAGCCGATGCCGACCGGAGTGGCCCCACCCGACGGCATCGCCGACGAGGTGGCCGCGCTGATCCCGGTGGCGCGCTTCCACGGCCGCGCTGGTGAGGTGCACACGCAGCTGCGACCCGGAGGTGCTCCCCGCCGACTGCTGCTGCTCGGGATCGGTGCGGCGGACGAGGCGGCCTGGCGGGCCGGCGGTGCGGCGCTGGCGCGCACGGCCAAAGATGAGACTCATGTCACACTCGCACTCCCGGCCGGGGTGGCACCCGAGGCGGTGCGCGGGCTTGTCGAAGGGCTGCTGCTGGGGTCGTACCGGTTCCGGCTTGGTGCGGACCCCGACGCCCCCTCGCTGACCGACGTCGACCTGGCGGTCGCCGACCCCGAGGCGTACGAGCAGGCCGTCACCGTGGCGCGGACCACCGCCCGAATGACCCGACTGGCCCGGGACCTCACCAACATGCCCTCCTCGGTGAAGAACCCGCAGTGGTTCGCCGAACAGGTCGCCGAGGCCGTGACCGACCTGCCCGGGCTCACGCTGCGGGTCCGCGAGCCGGAGCAGTTGGCCGCGGAGGGCTTCGGCGGCATCCTCGCCGTCGGCGGCGGATCGGCCAGCGGCCCACGCCTGGTCGAGCTGGACTGGCATCCCTCCGAAGCCCGCACCCACGTGGTCCTGGTGGGCAAGGGCATCACCTTCGACACCGGCGGTATCTCGATCAAGCCCGTGCCGGCGATGAAGCTGATGCGCAAGGACATGGCCGGTGCCGCCGCCGTCGTTGCGGCCACCCTCGGCGTCGCTGCGCTGGGCCTGCCGGTCCGGGTGACCACACTCGCTCCATTGGCCGAGAACATGGTCAGCGGGGCCGCGTTCCGGCCCGGCGACGTCATCCGGCACTACGGCGGGTTGACCAGCGAGACGACGAACTCCGACGCCGAGGGCCGGCTGGTCCTCGCCGACGCGCTGGCGTACGCCGTGCAGGAACTCCAGCCCGACCTGCTTGTCGATCTGGCCACCCTGACCGGTGCCAACTCGGTGGCGTTGGGCACCCGTACCGGCGCCCTCTACAGCGACAACGATCAGCTCGCCGAGGAACTGCTGGCGGCGATCAGCTCGGCCGGCGAGTCAGCCTGGCGGATGCCGCTGCCAAACGACTACGTCGAGCACCTCGGCAGCGACCTGGCCGACCTGCACAGCGCGCCGACCCAGGGCGCCAGTTCCGTGCTGGCCGCCCTCTACCTGCGGGAGTTCACCGGCGACCTGCGTGACCGTTGGCTGCACATCGACATGTCCGCACCCTCCTGGTGCGAACGCGCCGACGCGGAGTTGACCAGGGGCGCGACCGGCTGGGGCGTACGCGGGCTGCTGCGCTGGTTGGCGGCGCTGGACTGACTGTGGGCATGGCGGGGTCGGCCGCCTCGCTGTCGGTCGCTCGGTGCGGCTGCCGGCCCGCCAGGCGGCCGGCCGCGTCGGTTCAGCAGCGCACCGCAGCCAACAGCCCATGGCCGACCGGCAGCAGCGCCGGAATCCAGTGCTCCGACTCGCGGATGGCCTTCACCGTCTCGCGAACGGTGACCGTCTCCTGGTCGCGGGCGGCGGGATCGCCGATCCGACCGTCGGCCAGCGCACCGTTGAGCACCAGGACTCCGCCCGGCCGCAGCAGCCGGAGCGCGGCGTCCACGCAGGCGGGGAAGGCGGTCACCTCGGCGTCGACGAAGACCAGGTCGTACGCGCCGTCGGCGAGCCGAGGCAAAACGTCCAGCGCCCGGCCGGTGATGATCCGGGTCCGGCCGGCGACGAAGCCGGCTTCGGCGAAGATGCGTCGGGCGATCCGCTGATGCTCCACCTCGACGTCGATGGTGGTGAGCACCCCGTCGGCCCGCATGCCGCGCAGCAGCCAGACGCCGCTGACGCCGGTGCCGGTGCCGATCTCGACCACCGCGCGGGCGTTGCCGGCGGCGGCGAGCAGGCGCAACGCGGCACCCGCGCCCGCGGTGACCGCGTTCAGGCCGACCTCGCGGGCGAGGCTGCGTGCGGTCCGTAGGACGAGGTCCTCGGTGACGTACGACTCGGCGAACTGCAGGGCCGGGTTCGTCGAACTGCCGGAACCGGCGACCGTGGCGATGGGGCACCTCCGGGCGACGAGCATGATGCGCAGGGCGGATGGGCACTGTGACTCTAAAGGCGGCCCGTCCTGAGCGCAGCGGGGCATCCACCCGCGGTGACAACCGCTGACCCCACGCGGCGCATCCGTGCAATCCTGGAAGCGGTATCCCGTGGCCCGCGCCGGATCGCGGACGCGTGGATGCCGGGGACGGGAGTGGGAGGCACCGAGTGACCGACGGCTGGGACTGGCGCCAGCCCGGCGTGGGCGGAGCACCGGCCGGGCAGCCGGCGGCCGGACATCCGCCGGCCGGTGGGCCGGCGACACCGCAGGACGGCGGCAACGCCGCGTCGCCGTGGTGGTCCGACGCGCTCACCGATCCGTGGCGGGATCCGCACGCTCCGGCGGCGGTGGTGCTGCCCGCTGCCCCGGAAGCCGGCAGCGAGCCGGAGCCGGTCGTCGACCCGGACGCGGTCGGCCGGCCGAGACTTCAGCAGCTCCTGCTCATTCCGCTGGTGACCGCCCTGTTGGCCGGCGCGCTCGGTGGTGCGCTCGGCTACGCGTTCGCGATCCGTAACGGCGCCGGTGGGGCGGTCCTGGGGGCGGTCCCCGGTGCGGCGCCCACGCTCGCCCAACGTCCGCCGGAGTCGCTGGCCGGCGTCGCCGAGCGGGTACTGCCCAGCGTGGTCACCGTCCGGGTCGCCGGTCTGGGTGGGACCAGCGAGGGCTCGGGCTTCATCGCCAGCGCCGACGGGCATGTGATCACGAACGATCACGTGGTGGCCGGCGGCACCGGCAAGGCGTCGGTCATCTTCAACGACGGCAGCTCGGCCTCCGCGACAGTGGTGGGCCAGGACGCGGAGTCCGACATCGCCGTGATCAAGGTCTCCCGCACCGGGCTGCGTCCGGTCGAGTTCGGCGACTCCGACGCCCTGGCCGTCGGTGACCCGGTGCTGGCGATGGGTTCGCCGCTGTCGCTTGCGAACACGGTCACCGCAGGCATCGTCAGCGCCCTGGACCGGACGATGCACGCCGGTGAGCCGGGCGGCCCGACGCGCTACTACGCCGCGATCCAGACCGACGCCGCGGTCAACCACGGAAACTCGGGCGGCCCGCTTGTCGACGCGGCGGGGCGGGTCATCGGCGTCAACTCCACGATCAAGTCTCTGGTCGCCGAGGGGCAGGAGGCCGGCAACATCGGCCTTGCCTTCGCCATCCCGATCAATCAGGCGAAACGGATCACCCAGGACATCATCGGCACCGGAAAGGCCCGGCGTACGGTGATCGGCGCCCAGGTCGGCGGGCCGGGCTCGGGCACCAACGGCACCGGCGTACGCCTCGCGACGGTCGAGCCGTCCGGACCGGCCGCTGGTGCCGGACTGCGCGCCGGTGACGTGATCCTGAAGCTCAACGGTCGCCCGATGACCGAGCCGACCGATCTCATCGCTCTGGTCCGTAAGTACGCGCCCGGATCGGTGGTGACGGTCGAGTACCGCCGGGGCTCGACCCGGCAGAACGCCTCGGTCACCCTCGCCGCGGACGCGAAGTGACCTCTCACCCCCTTCTGGCAGCGGCACCGACGTGCGTACTCTGGCTGCGGTAGCCGGGGGAAGGGGGACCGAGGATGTTCGAGAACCTGAACGTGTGGGAGGTCGGAGCGCTGCTGCTGCTGGCGCTGTTGATCTTCGGCGACCGGCTGCCGGTGGTGATCAGTGACGGACTGCGGATGGTGCGCAACCTCCGCAACATGGCCCGCAGCGCCACCACCGACCTGAGCAAGGAGCTGGGCACCGACATCCAGTTGGAGGACCTGCACCCCAAGGCGTTCATCCGCAAGCATCTGCTCAGCGAGGAGGACGAGCAGGCGATCCGGAAACCGCTTCAGGGCGTCTACGACGGCCTGCGAGCGGACGTCACCGGCGTGCACGACGAGCTCAAGGATGTCGCGAACGCGGCCGACCCGCGCCGGCCCGGCCCGGCCCCGGTGAGCACCGCCAGCCCCGCGCCGGCCCCCCGCGCGGTCAGCTACGACGACGTCACCTGACAATCACCGGTCGGGCCCGGAGCGAAGGACCCGGTCGGGTCGCGAGCCGACTCAGCGAACGGCGGCGTCGGCCGGGGCCGACGCGAACGCCATCCTCGACGAAGGGCCGGTGCGGGCCGTCGGTATCAGCGCCCGGCCGGCTTGAGGCCCAGCGGCTTGCCGAGCAGGGACTCGCGGCGCAGGGCGAGTCGGTCGGCCACCTGACCCAGCGCCTTCGACGCCGGGGAATCCGGCTCGGCGAGCACGATCGGGTTACCCTCGTCGCCCGCTTCCCGGACCCGGGTGTCCAGCGGCACCTGGCCCAGCAGTGGCACCTGCGCGCCGATGGTCTGGGTAAGCGAATCCGCCACCGTCTGACCACCACCGGCCCCGAAGATCTCCATCCGGGAGCCGTCCGGCAGTTCCAGCCAGGACATGTTCTCGATCACACCGACCACCCGCTGGTGGGTCTGCAGGGCGATCGCGCCGGCCCGCTCGGCGACCTCCGCGGCGGCGGCCTGGGGGGTGGTGACCACCAGGATCTCGGCGTTCGGCAGCAGCTGGGCCAGGGAGATCGCCACGTCGCCGGTGCCCGGGGGCAGGTCGAGCAGGAGCACGTCGAGGTCGCCCCAGTAGACGTCGGCGAGGAACTGCTGCAACGCGCGGTGCAGCATCGGGCCACGCCAGACCACGGCGGCGTTGCCGGCGGTGAACATCCCGATCGAGATGACCTTCACCCCGTGCGCCTGCGGCGGCATGATCATGTCTTCGACCCGGGTGGGCAGGCCGTCCGCACCGAGCATCCGCGGCACGGAGTGCCCGTAGATGTCCGCGTCCACCACGCCGACCGACAGGCCCCGGGCGGCCAGCGCGGCGGCCAGGTTTACCGTCACGCTGGACTTGCCGACGCCGCCCTTGCCGCTGGCCACCGCGTACACCCGGGTGCGGGAGCCGGGCTGGGCGAACGGGATCACCGGCTCCGCGGTCGCGCCGCCGCCGCGCAGCTTCGCCTGAAGGCCCTGGCGCTGCTCGGTGCTCATCACACCGAACTCGATCTCGACGCGGCTGACCCCGCTCACCGCGCCCACGGCTGCGGTGATGTCCGAACGCAGCTTGTCCTTCAGCGGGCAACCGGCCACGGTCAGCAGCAACTCGACCAGGACCACGCCGTCCTCGCCGACCTCGGCGGAACGCACCATGCCCAGTTCGGTGATCGGCCGGCGGATCTCCGGGTCGTTGACGGTGGCCAGGGCGGCCATGACGGCGTCGTTGACGGTGCTGACGGGAGCTGACATGCCCGTAATGCTACGTCGGCAGCGGGCCGCCACCGGTGCCGGTCACAGTGGTGTGAGCGAGTCGATCAGCTCTCCGGGCGGTGGGAGGTCGCCCGGTCGTGACGACCGTCACCCGGTTGGTCGCCGTCCACCTCGTCGCGGGGTTCGTCCAACCCGTCACCGCCGGTCCGGGCGGCCGGCTCGTCCCGGTGCCGGCGTTCCAGCCGCTGACGCCGCTGCGCCGCCTCGTCCAACTCCTCGGCGAGCCGGGTCAGCTCGGAGCGGACGAAGTCCCGGGTGGCCACCTCGCCCAGCGCGATCCGCAGCGCGGCGATCTCCCGGGCCAGGTACTCCGTGTCGGCCTTCTGCATGGTCGCCCGACGCCGGTCCTCCTCCATCGCCACCCGGTCGCGGTCGGCCTGGCGGTTCTGCGCCAGCAGGATCAGCGGCGCCGCGTACGACGCCTGGATGGAGAGCACCAGGGTGAGGAAGGTGAAGGTGTACGGGTCGAAACGCATCCCCGCCGGGGCGAGGGTGTTCCAGAGGAACCACGCGCTGATCACCAGCGTCATGTAGACGATGAAGTTCGCCGTACCCATGCCACGGGCGATGCCCTCGGCCCAGCGTCCGAACGTCTCCTGGTCCACCCGGGGCAGTTTGAATCCCCGGGGCTCCCGTGGCAGGTCCAGCCGTTCCGCGCGCCGTTGCTCAGTCATGGCCACCGTCCGTCGCCGGTTCCGGAACGGTCGGGGTCGTCGCCCCGTTCGGTAGGCCGCCCGGTGCCGCGTCCCGGTCCCGCCAGTCCCGCGGCAGCGAGTGATCCAACACGTCGTCGACGGTGACGGCGCCCACCAGCCGGTTGTTCCGGTCGATCACCGGCATGGCCACCAGATCGTAGGTGGCCATCCGACGGGTGATCTCCGGCAGCGGGGTGGTCGGGCGCAGCGGATCGATGTCGTTGACCACCACCCCGCCGAGCAGATCCGCCGGGGGCTCCCGGAGCAGCCGCTGGAAGTGCACCATGCCCAGATAGCGACCGGTGGGGGTGGCCATCGGCGCCCGGGTCACGAACACCTGCGCGGCCACCGCCGGGGAGAGCTGCGGCTCCCGGATCCGCGCGAGGGCCTCCGCCACCGTCGCGTCCGGGGGCAGGATGACCGGTTCGGACGTCATCACGCTGCCCGCCGTGCCCGGCGTGTACTTCAGCAACTGACGCACCGAATCGGCCTCGTCCGGCTCCATCAGGTCGAGCAGCACGTCCTGCTCCGGCGGCGGCAGCTCACCGAGGAGATCGGCGGCATCGTCCGGATCCATCTCCTCCAGGATGTCGGCGGCCCGCTCGCGATCCAGCGCGGCGAGGATCTCCACCTGGTCGTGCTCGGGCAGTTCGCTGAGCACGTCGGCGAGCCGCTCGTCGTCCAGGGCCGCCGCGACCTCGTTGCGTCGCGCGTCGGGCAGATCCTGTAGCGCGTTGGCCAGGTCCGCCGGACGCATGTCCTCCAGTACGGCAAGCAGGTTGGCCGTACCCCGGGTCTCCGCCACCCCACTGAGCCCGCGTACCTGATTCCACTCGACCTGATGCAGGTGGCCCCGGCGAGCCAACCGACCGGTCTGCTCGCGGACCGCCACCCGGGTCAGTGACCACTCACCACTACGACTGCACTCCATCGCCACGTCGACCACCGACGCCGCCCGGCCCTCCGGGGCGACCTGTACCCGGCGGTCCAGCAGTTCCTGAAGGACGAGCAACTCGTTGGGCCGCTTCTCGAACCGGCGCAGGTTCAACGTGCCGCTGCCCAGCACGATGGCGTCGGCGTCGATCGAGGTGATCCGGTTGATGGAGAGGAAGATCCGTCGCCGCATCGGCATCTCGGCGACCAGACCCACGACCTCGGGCGGCCGTTGGCTCGCGCGCAGCCGGGCGACCGCGTCGCGTACCCGGCCGACCTGGTCGCCGTTGGGGTCGAAGACGGCGACTCCGGCAAGTCGGGCGATGTACACCCGGGTCGGCGTGCTCACGGGCACCAGCCTAGGGGGTGGGCCGATGACCCGGTCGGCGATGCTCCAGGGCCGGCACGGCCCGGCACTGACCCCGACGTACGCCCGGAGGGCCTAGTGTCTATCAACATGTCGACCTTGGCTTACGAGATCGTGGACGTCTTCACCGACCGTCCGTACGCCGGGAACCCGCTCGCGGTGGTCTTCGGCGCTGACGGGCTGGCGACCGACCAGATGCAGGCTCTGGCCCGCGAGTTCAACCTGTCGGAGACGGTCTTCGTGCTGCCCGCCACCCAGGTCGGCGCCACCTACCGGGCCCGGATCTTCACGCCGGTCGACGAGTTGCCGTTTGCCGGCCACCCCAGCGTCGGCGCCGCGGTCACCGCCGCTCGCCGGGGGATGTTCCCGACCGGGCAGGTCAACCAGGAATGCGGTGCCGGCGTGCTGCCGATCGAGGTGAGCGACGGTGCCGCCATCCTGACCGGCGGCAGCCCCACCCTCGGGCCCGAGCTGGAGCCGGAGCCGCTGCTGGAGATGGTCGGGCTCGGCGCGGAGGACCATCCCGGTCCAGCGCCGCGGGTCGCCGGCTGCGGCCTGGAGTTTCCGTTCCTGCCGGTACACGCCGACGCCCTCGCCCGGGCGCAGGTGAACCCGGTGGCGGCCGGGCGGTACGGCATCGAGCATGTCAGCGTCTTCTCCTGGAACCCGGCGACCCAAACCGCGCATGCCCGGGTCTTCGTCCCAGGTCTCGGCGTACCCGAGGATCCGGCTACCGGGTCTGCCGCGCTCGGTCTCGGGGTGTGGCTGGTCGCCAGCGGCCTGTTGCCCGGCGAGGGACGATCGTCGTACACCGTCCGGCAGGGTGTCGAGATGGGCCGACCGTCCTCGCTGGCCTGCGTCGTGACCGCAGCCGGCGGTGTCGCGGTGGGCACGAGCGTCGCAGGTCAGGTGAGACCGGTGGCCCGGGGGGAGATCCTCGTCCCGCCGTTCGTCGGCTGACGGCCGACGCGGACCGGCCCGGATGAGAGAGGATGCCGCGGTGACCGACGAGCGCGAGAACCATCCCCTGGTCGAAGAGGCGATGAAGAAGGCCTCGGTGGCCTGGGTCGCGGTGGCGGGTCGCCCGCCAGTCGCCCTGTGGTGCGTACCCCTGGAAGCGGCGCTGTTCGTGGTCAGCGGCCCCGGCGAGCAGGCCGCGCCCGGGCTGGCCGAGGCCGACGAGGTCCAGGTGACCCTGCGCGGCGACCACGGGGGCCGGATCGTCACCTGGCCGGCGCGGGTCAGCCGGCTGACACCCGGCACCGAGCAGTGGGACACGCTCGCCCCGCTGGTGGGGGCCAAACGGCTGAACGCGCCTGGACCGACCTCCGAACTCGTCGCCCGCTGGGCCGCTGACGACTGCGCCCTGGTGCGGCTCGCGTCGGTCGGTCAGCCGACGCACGGCGGCGAGCTACCGGCCGGGTCGCTGGCCGAGCCGCCTCGACCGACGCCGGCCGTCCGGGCCACTCGCCGGCCGTTCCGCCTGCACCGTGTCCGGCGTCGCTGACCGGTCGTCGGCCGAGGCGACGCCGGCCCGGCGCACGTGCGTGGCTACCACGGTGCGCCGACCGGGCTGGGAGCCTCGTCGACCAGGTCGACCACCTCGCGGAGGGACCCCAGTGTCCGGCCGGCCCAGGCGGCGTCGAGATTGAACACCAGATGGTCGGCGAGGTCGGGCGAGGCGAGCCGGGCCGCGCTCAGACCGGCGCGCTGCGCACCTGTCAACTCCTGGCTGCCGCCGTCACCCACGTAGAGGCAGTCTGCCGGAGAGAGGCCCAGCCGCGCGCAGGCGGCCAGATAGAGGCTCGCGTCCGGCTTGCATCGCCCCACCTGCACGGAGAACACCCGGACGTCGAGCAGCGGGGCGATCGCCAGCTCAGGCAGGAAAGCCGGTAGCTCGTGGGTGCAGTCACTGATCACGCCGGTCCGTAAGCCCCGTCGCCGCAGCGCCCGTAGGGTCGGCACGGCCTCGTCCCGTAGCCGGGTGTCCGCGCGTACGGCCTGGTGCCGGGCGGCGGCGGCAGCCCGCAACGCCTCCGCCGGAGGGTGTACGCCGGCCTGCTCGCACACCCAGCGCAGGGTCGCCTCGACGGTGTCGAAGCGCCCGCTGGCGCGGTCGTAGAACGTGCGGTCGAGCACCTCAAGGAAGGCGGCCGGCGGGCAGCCGAGCAGTTCGGCGGTGCTGAGGTGACCCTTGCCACGCTGGACCGGACGGGTCAACGTGCCGAAGAAGTCGAACAGCACCGCCCGGAACCTGGGCATGGGAACGCCTCCGGGCGGACGGGGAGGGGCCCTGGTGAGGACGGGCACGATCGTAACCGAACGTTGACGGAAAGTGGCGCCCCTGTGACGTGTGAAGATTGCACCTCGTGGCACCCGAACCTCACCGTCCGCCGCTCGACCTGGTCACCGGCGCGGCACTTGCCGTGGCCGTCTTCGCCGTCTCGTCATCCGCGCCGTTGATCGCCTTTGCCGCCGCGCCCGCCCTGGCGGTCGCGTTCTGGCGCAACGTGCTGGCGGTCGCCGTGCTGAGTCCGTTCGCGCTGACCCGGCGACGGTCCGAGTTCCGCTTCGTGGCCACCGGCGTCGGCCGTCGCGAGGGCATGTTCTGTGTCCTGTCCGGGGTGGCGCTGGCGGCGCACTTCGCCACCTGGATGCCGAGTGCGAAGCTCACCTCGGTGGCCGCGGCGACGGCGCTGGTGGCCACCCAGCCGGTGTGGCAGGGGCTGATCGCCCGGGCCCAGGGCCGCCGGCTGCCGGTGGGTGTCTGGGCCGGCATCGGGGTGGCAGTGGCCGGGGCGGTGCTGGCGACCGGTGCCGACTTCACGGTCTCCGGCCAGGCTTTCGCGGGCGACCTGCTGGCGCTGACCGGTGGGCTGTTCGCGGCTGTCTACACCGCGCTGGGGGAGCGGGCCCGGGTCACCGTCAGCAACGCCACCTACACCACCATCTGCTACAGCGTGTGTGGACTGATCCTGCTGGTGGTCTGCCTGGTCGGCGGGGTGCCGCTGAGCGGCTTCGACACCGGCACCTGGCTGGCCGTGCTCGCCCTGGTCGGCGGGGCGCAACTGCTCGGCCACTCGATGTTCAGCTACGCGCTGCGGCGGGTCTCGGCCACCACGGTCAGCGTGCTGATCCTGCTGGAGGCGCCCGGTGCCGCGCTGATCGGCTGGGCGTGGCTGGGGCAGCTGCCCGACCCGGTGACCCTGCCAGGTCTGTCGCTGCTGCTGGTCGGTGTGGCCGTGGTGGTGTTGTCCAGCGCCCGCACGGCCCGGCGCACGACACGGGTCAGCACGGCGGTACCGGCGGACGCGGCACCGGTCCGCGACTGAGTGTGTCGTTCAACCTCCGGCCGGGGCCCGCTTCGCCGTGCCGAGTTCGCGCAGGTAGGCGATTGCCCTGGTGGGCGCAGCCTCTGCCAGCAGCTTCGGGGATGATGCTGCCTCACGCCCGCGCCCTGGCGGCAAGTTCGGGGAAGATGCTGCCTCATACCCGCGCATTGCCCGGTCACACCTCGTGTACCTCAAGCACCCGGGTGCGCGGGGCGGCCTCGCCCAGCGTCGCCCGCAGCGCGGTCCGCTCCGGGTCGGCGAGGAACGCCTCGTAGCCGGCCCGGGTGTCGAACCGGATGACGTGCACCTCGGTACGCCCGTCCCCGGTACGCAGCCGCCGTTCCAGCCGACCACCGTGCCGTGGCAGCAGGGCGAGCACGGTGTCCTCGTACCGTTGCCCGGCCTCGACCGCGCCGTCGGGCAGTTCCACCAGTGCGACCAGGCGCACCGCGGCGGCCGGGTCGGTGACCAGCGACTTCCAGAACTGATGGTCGACGTGACCACCCGGGATGCCCTCCCGACGACCGGTGTCGAGGTAGCCGTGCCGGCGGTAGAAGCCCGGAGCCTGGAACGAGAACGAGGCGACCGAGATCTCGGTGCAGCCGCGCCGTCGGGCCTCCTGCTCGGCCGCCGCCAGCAACCGGCCGCCCCAGCCTTCGCCACGGCGATCAGCGCGGACCCAGACCATGTTGATCCCCGCGCAGGTGCCCCAGCTCCAGCCGGTCAACCCGGCAACCAGCTCGCCGTCCGCGTCGGTGACCCGTACGGACAGCTCGGCCTCGTCAGTGGCGCCGGTGGCTCGCTGGTTGAAGCTCGTCAGCTCCGCATCCAACCGGGCGGCCAGTTCCTCGTCCTTGCCCAGCACTTGCAGGTTGACGCCCTCGGCGACGGTCATGGCGCGGAGTATCGCAATGTTTCCCGAGCGGGGCGACCCGGTTGCTCGCCCGATGCGACCTCAGCCCGGGTGCCCCGGGTGGCCCGGCCCGTCCGGGATGCCCACGGCAGCAGCACTGGCCGCCCAGAGCCGCGCCGCGAGTCGCGGGTCGGCCGCCTTGGGCCAGGGGCGGCGTGGCCGGCAGTCGAAGTAGTAGCCGCCGTTGTGCAGCCGGGACCGGTCCTGGTTGGCCAGCCAGACCAGCGTCTGCGCACCCTTGGCCGGGCTGCGGAACGGCAGCAGACGCATGCCCAGGGCGACCACCCGGCTCTCGTTGCCGAAGCGGGTCCGGACCACTCCGGGGTGGAAGCAGTACGAGTCGACCCGCGGCCATCTCCGGGCGGCCTCGGCGGTGAACAGGATGTTCGCCTGCTTGCTGGTGCCGTACGCGGATATCGGGCGGTAGCGGCGCAGCGACGCGTTGAGGTCGTTCGGGTCGAGCGTGCCGCTGCGGTGCGCGCCGGAGGCGGTCACCACGATTCGGCGTACCCGGTCGACCAGCAGGTGCGTGAGCAGGAAGGGGGCCAGGTGATTGGCCTGGACGGACAGCTCGAAACCGTCAACAGTGGTGATCGGCTGAAGCACGATCGCGCCGGCGTTGTTGGCGAGCACGTCGATCCGGTCGTACGCGGCGCGCAGCCGCTCGGCCAGCTGCCGCACGTCGTCGAGGACGGCGAAGTCGGCGCGGAACACCTCGGGCCGTTCCCCGGAGGCCTCGCGGACCTCGTCGGCGGCAGCCCGCAGCCGGGCCGGATCCCGGCCCACCAGGACGACCCGGTCACCCCGGCAGGCGAGACCTATGGCGGCGGCCAGTCCGATGCCGGAACTCGCTCCGGTGATGACGACCAGTCGAGGGTCAGTGACATCTTCCACAGGTCCATTCACCGCGGTCACGGCACGAGGTTACCGTGGCGTCACAAGCACCTTTGGGATCGTTAAGTAAGGGACGGCGGACCTGCCGTACCCGGAAGGAGCGCCGCCGATGGCCGTTGTTGGGCGTCCCCGCCGATCCTGCCTGGCCGTACCCGGATCGAGCGTCAAGATGCTCGGCAAGGCCCAGGGACTCCCGGCCGACCAGGTCTTCCTCGACCTGGAGGACGCGGTCGCGCCACTGGCCAAGCCGGACGCCCGCAAGAACATCGTGGCCGCGCTCAACGAGGGCGACTGGACCGGCAAGACCCGGGTCGTCCGGGTCAACGACCTCACCACCCCGTGGACCTACCGGGACGTCATCGACGTGGTGGAGGGGGCGGGGGCCAACCTCGACTGCGTCATGCTGCCGAAGGTGCAGGACGCGGCGCAGGTGCAGTGGCTGGACATGACCCTCACCCAGCTGGAGAAGACCCTCGGCCTGGAGGTGGGCCGGATCGGCATCGAGGCGCAGATCGAGAACGCGGCCGGCTTGGTCAACGTCGATGCCATCGCCGCCGCGTCGCCACGCGTCGAGACGATCATCTTCGGGCCGGCCGACTTCATGGCCTCGATCAACATGAAGTCGCTGGTGGTCGGCGCCCTCATTCCCGACTACCCGGGCGACCCGTACCACTACATCCTGATGCGCATCCTGATGGCCGCTCGGATGCACGACAAGCAGGCCATCGACGGCCCGTTCCTGCAGATCCGGGACACCGACGCGTTCCGCGAGGTGGCGAAGCGGTCGGCGGCGCTCGGCTTCGACGGCAAGTGGGTGCTGCACCCCGGGCAGATCGACGCCGCGAACGAGGTCTACTCGCCGGCTCAGGCCGACTACGACCACGCCGAACTGATCCTCGACGCGTACCAGCACTACACCTCGGAGGCGGGTGGCCGACTGGGCGCGGTGATGCTCGGCGACGAGATGATCGACGAGGCTTCCCGCAAGATGGCGCTGGTGATCGCTGCCAAGGGCCGGGCCGCCGGCATGACCCGCACCACGACGTTCGAGCCGCCGGCCGAGTAGCCGTACCATCCACCTCGCGCCCGCCCCGACCTCGGTCGGGGCGGGCGTCGCTGATCAGGTGGTGGAGGACGAGTTCGCAATGGCGAAGGCGATCGCGATGGCGTAGCCGATGATCACCAGCGCGAGCAGGCCGGTGAGGATCCAGCCGACGATGATGGCGGCCTTGGCCATCCCCTCGCCGCTCTCACCGGTCTCCCGGATCTGGCGCATGGCCACATGCCCCATGATGGCGCCGACCGGGGCGGTGATACATGAGCCGATCCCGATCAGGGAAAGGACCAGGGCGACGATCGCCATGGTGTTCGTCTTCTGCTGCGGGTAGCCGTAGCCCGGCGGGGGATAGCCGTAGCCGGGCGGGGCCGGCGGGTAACCGGCGGGCTGAGCCGGCGGGTAGCCGGCCGGCGGGTACGGCGCGGCGGCCGGGTCCGACTTCATCCCGGCGTACGGGTCGGTCGGCGGCTGATACGGCTCGTATCCGGAAGGCTGGGGTGGAATCGGTGGCTGCGGGCTGACCGGCAGGGTCGGATCGGCGGGTGGGCCGGACGGCTGGCCGGTCGATGCGGGGTCGGGCCAGCCGCCGGCCGGCGGGGGTTGCGTCATCGGGCTTCTCTTCCGTCGCGATGATGTGGCGCAGTCAGGGTAGTCACCGCCGCGCACCCCGCGACGCGCCCGGCACCGTGGGCGCGTTGCCCGACAGCGGTGGGAAGGGCAGGATCTCGGCATGGTGATTGACGCGCGTGCGGCGGACCGTTCCGGCAACAGACCGAGACGGGACGTCAGCCGACCGGGCATGAGCCGGCGACCACGCCCGGCCGCGGCACCGGAGCCCGGCGACCAGGATGCTCCGGCGCCGCTGCCGGAACCGGTGACCATGCGGCTTGACGGCAAGGTCGCGCTGGTGACGGGAGCGGGCAGCCCGGACGGCATCGGGTACGCCACCGCTCGCCGACTGTCCGACCTCGGTGCCCGGGTGGCAATCGTGTCGACCACCCGGCGCATCCATGAGCGGGCCGGCGAACTCGGGGTGACCGGTTTCGTCGCCGACCTCACCGACGAGTCGGAGGTGGGCGCGCTGGCCGATGCGGTGGCCGAGCAACTCGGTGATGTCGAGGTGCTGGTAAACAACGCCGGCCTGGCGAGCCGGGCCAGCCCGGAGGTGCTGCGCCCGGTCGCGCAGCTCAGCTACGACGAGTGGCAGGGCGAGATCGACCGGAACCTGACCACCGCCTTCCTGTGCAGCCGGGCCTTCATCGTCGGTATGGCCGAGCGCGGTTGGGGTCGGATCGTGAACCTGGCCGCCACCGCCGGTCCGGTAAACGCGCTGCCCACCGAGGCGGCGTACGCGGCGGCCAAGGCGGGTGTGGTGGGCCTGACCCGGGCGCTGGCCATGGAGATGATCGCCGACGGGGTGACGGTCAACGCGGTGGCCCCGGGCACCATCTACACCGCGGCCTCGACCATGGCCGAGATCAAGCAGGGCCTGGGTACGCCGGTCGGACGCCCCGGCACTCCCGACGAGGTGGCTGCGGCGATCACGTTCCTCTGCTCGCCGGCCGCGTCGTACATCACCGGGCAGATGCTTGTGGTCGACGGCGGCAACAGCGTCCGGGAGGCTCAGTTCCGCTGAACGGGCTCAGGTGCTGGTGCCGTCGGAGCCGGCCCAGATCGCCAGTGCCAGCCAGCCGCAGCAGGCCAGCAGGAAGAGGCCGGTGAAGATGTAGCTGAGGATCAGGCCCCAGGTGGCCAGCTGCGCGCCGTCCTCGCCACTGGTGCGCAGTTGCCGCCTGGCCAGGTGACCGAGGGCGATGCCGGCGGGGGCGAAGACGAAGGCGAAGACCAGCGACAGGATGGCCAGCACGTTGGTGCCGCGTCCGCCGCCCTGGCCGGTCGGCGGTCCGTACTGCCCGTAGGGCACCTGTGGGGCGTACGGGGGTTGCTGACCCCACTGCTGGCCGTGCGGCGGCTGCCCCGGATGCTCGTACGACGGCTGCCCGTACGCCGGTTGTTCGCCCTGCTGCCCGTACGGTTGGCCGTACTGCGGCTGCTGCCCGCCGGGCGGTGGCTCGTAGGGCGACGGTGGCTGGTCCGGCTCCGGTGGTTGGCCCACGCTCTCCTCCTCCGTACCGCCCTACGGGTCCCGCGCGGCCCGTCCGCCCTGGTGGGAAGGCCCTCTGTGCGGGACGCTACCCGCAGCGGTGAAGCTTTTCACAGCGGTTGTGTGGACTGCTCACCTTGGCCGCCCCGGTCCGGGCGACGATACTGATCGAGCGTTTAGTTACCAGTGAGTAGGCGTGCTGACCTTCCGGAGGCTGAGATGGCTCGACTCGCGCAGACGCCCGGCCTGACCGACGAGCAGCAGTCGATCCTGGAGACCGTCCGGGAGTTCGCGGACAAGGAGATCATTCCGCACGCGCAACGCCTGGAGCACGCCGACGAGTACCCGACCGACATCCTCGACGGCATGAAGGAGATGGGCCTGTTCGGGCTCACCATCGCCGAGGAGTACGGCGGTCTCGGTGAGTCCCTGCTGACCTACGCCCTGGTGGTGGAGGAACTCTCCCGGGGCTGGATGTCGATCTCCGGCATCGTCAACACGCACTTCATCGTGGCGTACCTGATCTCCCAGCACGGCTCCGTCGAACAGCGGGCGCTGCTGCTGCCGAGGATGGCCACCGGCGAGGTGCGCGGTGCCTTTTCCATGTCGGAACCGGAGTGCGGCTCCGACGTCTCGGCGATCAAGTCGAAGGCGGTCCGCGACGGCGACCGCTTCGTCATCGACGGCCAGAAGATGTGGCTGACCAACGGCGCGTACTCGTCGGTGGTGGCCACCCTGGTCCGGACCGAGACCGGCGCCGATTCGGTCTACGGCAACATGAGCACCTTCCTGTTGGAGAAGGAGCCCGGCTTCGGCGAGACAGCCCCGGGCCTGACCATCCCCGGCAAGATCGAGAAGATGGGTTACAAGGGCGTCGAGACCACCGAGATGGTGCTCGACGGGGTCACCGTCCCCGACAGCGCCGTCCTCGGCGGTGCCGACCAGGTGGGCCGGGGTTTCTACCAGATGATGGACGGCATCGAGGTAGGCCGGGTCAACGTCGCCGCCCGGGCCTGCGGCATCTCCATCCGGGCCTTCGAACTGGCCGTCGGGTACGCCCAGCAGCGCCGGACCTTCGGTGAGCCGCTCGCGAAGCACCAGGCCATCGCCTTCAAGCTGGCCGAGATGGGTACGAAGATCGAGGCCGCGCACGCCCTGATGGTCAACGCGGCCCGGCTCAAGGACGCCGGCCAGCGCAACGACGTCGAGGCCGGGATGGCGAAGCTGCTCGCCTCGGAGTACTGCGCCGAGGTCGTCCAGGAGGCGTTCCGCATCCACGGCGGCTACGGCTACTCCAAGGAGTACGAGATCGAGCGGCTGATGCGGGAAGCCCCGTTCCTGCTCATCGGCGAGGGGACCTCCGAGATCCAAAAGACGATCATCTCCCGCGGCCTGCTCCGCGAGTACAAGCTCTGAGCGGTACGGAAAGGACCCCTCGTGGGGTCAGGGTTCCCGCCTGACGTGGGTCACGCCGAGGAGGCCTGCGCCGCGCGCATCAGCCGGAGCTGACCGATCTCGGCCACGTTCTTCATCAGCTCGGCGTTGACCCAGCCCACCAGGTGTCGGACGGTGTGCCCGCTCTCCGCCGGCCACGGAAACGTGGCAGCGGCCTCAAGATCACCGTCGGTGAGGTCGTCGAGCACCGCCAGCCACCGGGTACGCAGGTCCCGCAGCCACGACACGGTCTCCGCGCCCGGTCCGGGCCAGTCGACGTCCTCCCGTGCCGGCACCGGGCGTCCGCTCAGGTGATCGGCAGCCGAGGTCCACCACCAGCCGAGGTGCCAGCTCAGCCAGCCGATCGTCGGCACCGGCACCGGATCGGGTTCAGCGTCCGCCCAGTCCGGTTTCCACAGGCCCTCGGAATCGCGGCGCATGGTCCACAGATGCTCGGCCGGCTGCCACCCGAAATCCGCCGGCTCCAACCGTTCGAGGTGGTACTCGAACAGCGACCAGGTGAGGTCGAACTGCCACCGGAGGAGGCTCTGGCACGACGTGGGCATCCGCACAGGATGCCGCTGATCGCCGCCCGGGGCGACTGGTATTCAGCTCCGGCGGGTCAGCCCGGCGGCGGCCCGCTCCACGATCAGGCAGCGGTCCTCCACGTAGTCGATCCCGGCTTCCTCGGCGATCCGCCGGGCCTGCGGCGAGACGATGCCGAGCTGCAACCACACCGCCGGGGCGCCGATCGCCACCGCCTGCCGCACCACCTCCACGGCGTCGTCGGCCGGCCGGAACACGTCGACCAGATCGACCGGGTGCGGGATGTCGGCCAGGGACCGGTACACCGGCTCGCCGAAGAGTTCGTCGGCGCTCGGGTTGACCGGAATGATGCGCCAGCCGTGCCGCTGCATCTCCAGCGGTACGCGGTGAGCAGCCTTGAACGGATCGCGGGACGCACCGACTACGGCGATCACGGCGGCGTCGGCGAGGATCTGCTTGGCGGAACGCATCCGACGACTGTAGCCGCGTCGCTGTCCAGGCTGCCCCCGATCGACCTTTCGACAACGCTCAGCCTCCCCGCCCCGCCGCGCCCCGTTCAGAGTAGGCTCAGCTGCTCCGGTGCCGGTGCCGGTGCCGGTGCCGGTGCTGGCTGCGGCGCGGCACGGTGCTCGCCGGCCTCGGCCCGGATCAGCCCATGACGGCGGGCGGCGATGCGGACCCGGGCGGTCAGCTCCCGCTGGTAGGACTGCGGCGCGTACGCGCCCGCCCGGAACAGCTCCCGGTAGCGCGGAACCAGCTGGGGGTGCTCCCGCCCGAGCCACCGCGCGTACCACTCGCGGGCGCCGGGACGCAGGTGCAGCGCAAGCGGCGTCACGCTGGCTGCGCCCGCGGCGGCGATCGCCGCCACGGTGGCCTCGATGGACTCGTCCGAGTCGGAGAGACCGGGCAGGATCGGCGCCATCAGTACGCCCACCTCGAAGCCGGCGTCGGCGAACCGGCGTACCGCGTCGAGCCGGCGGCGTGGGCTCGGCGTGCCGGGCTCGACCGAGCGCCACAGTCGCTCGTCGACGAACCCGACCGAGAAGGAGACGCCCACCCGAGCGACCTCGGCTGCCTGTCGCGGGCAGCGCCAGCGGCAGGGGTGGCGTCGCTGGCGCTGCCCGTCCGGGAACACCCTCGACCGGGGGAGCGGTCAGGTTGTCCCAGCGCATGGCCAGTATTCGAACACATGTCCTAGTAGCGTGCAAGTGACTCACCGGACACCCGCGTGTGTGTCGGCCAGCGTGGGGGGAGGATGAGGGCATGTCGACCTTCGTCTACGACGGGGACTGCGCCTTCTGCACAAGCTGCGCGGAGTTCATCGAGCGCCGGATCCCGACCGGTGCCCGGGTGGTGCCGTGGCAGTTCGCCGACCTCGACCAGCTCGGCCTGACCGAGGCGGAGTGCGAGGAGGCGGTGCAGTGGGTCGGTGCCGACGGCAGCCGGGCCGCGGGCCCGGACGCCATCGCCGCGCTGCTCGCCAGCAGCGGCCGTGGGTGGCGGATCGCCGGAGCCGGGCTACGGATTCCGCCGGTACGCGCCGCCGCCTGGCCCGCGTACCGCTGGGTGGCCCGCAACCGGCACCGGATGCCGGGCGGTACGGCCGCCTGCTCGCTGCCCCAGGAGACCCGGGACCGCCTCTACGGTCCATCCGCCGGCTGACACCTCGCACGAATGCCTGCCCGCTCCGGGTCGTACGGCGCACGGGATCGTGGGCCGGTCAGGGCGTTGCCGGATCCGGTACCGGCGGGGTGTCGGCCGACAGCGGATCCGAGCCGAGCCGTCGCCGGTCGGGCGTGGACCTGCGGGCCAGGAGCCGTCGCACTGCGACGAGCGGGCGAACTTTCTCCAGCGGCAGGAAGCTGGTCATGGCGACCAGGTGTGGTGCGAACGAGATGGTGATGGTCGCGATGGTCACCAGGTGGAACGAGTAGAAGAAGCCGACCGTGGCGAGCCGCCAGCGCTCGGGCAGCACGAAGACCAGGGGGCTGAGCAGTTCGAAGGCGAGGATGCCGAACTGGGCGACGAGCAGCAGGTGGGGCACCTGCGCGATCAGGTCCGCCAGGTCGGTGCCGCGTCGGATGATCGCTTTGGCGAGCACCGAGCCGGTCGCCCAGTCCAGGCCGCCGAAGCGGAACTTCGCCCAGGCGGCCAGGAAGTAGGTGCAGACCACCGAGATCTGGGTGACCCGCAGCGCCCAGCCGCCGGCCTCCGTCCTGGTCGGGTCGCCGTGCCGGGCCCGGCCCGCAGTGGGTAGCACGGCCAGCGCGACGAGCAGGGCGAACCGGTCGTGGTCCACCTTGCCGTAGCTCATCGCGATGATCATCCACTCCAGGTAGAGCGCGAAGACCGTCCAGCCGAGCAGTCGGGGGGCCCGTCCGGTCGCGGCGAGCAGGGCCAGCAGCAGCAGG
Source organism: Micromonospora sediminimaris (assembly GCF_016863575.1). Taxonomy (NCBI): domain Bacteria; kingdom Bacillati; phylum Actinomycetota; class Actinomycetes; order Micromonosporales; family Micromonosporaceae; genus Micromonospora; species Micromonospora sediminimaris. The sequence continues at coordinate 140,046 of NZ_BOPD01000009.1, read as the reverse complement.
GCCCAGAAGATCACGCTCACCAGCGTCGCGGTGGGGGTGGGCAGCGGCAGTACCCGCCCGACGAAGAGCGGTTGGTAGAGGTTGCCGGGCACGTCGACGCGGTCGCGTACCCAGGGGGTGAAGACGACCAGGTCGGCGGCGACGAAGAGGTAGACAAGCGTGCGGAACGCGGCAACCCGACCGCGCGGCACCGCTTCGGTGAGCCAGCGACTCATCGGGTGACCTGCCAGCTGACGACGGTCTCGTCGACCCATCGACCGGTGGGCCGACGGTCGGTGATGTCGTGCCACCGGATGACGATCCGGACCTCGGTCAGTTCCGGTGCGTCGGGATGGCGCCGGTCGTACGCCTCGGCGACCTCGCGCAACCGGCTGGGGTCGGCGACGTACCGGCTCTGCTGGCCTTCGATCTCGGCTCGGCGGATGCCTGTCGCTCTCTCGCCCAGGTCGACGAGGTTGCCGCTCAGGTCGACCCCCTCCACCCGGGTGTCCGGGGCGTCCGCGTCGGCCGGATCGGAGGTGGAGTACATCCGGAAGGGGCCGAACGGGAAGTGGTCATCCACCCCCCAGATCGTGCCGGCGAGCAGGACGGCGAGGCCGAGTGCCGTCACCGCCACCCGCGCCGTACGGCCGCGGCTCGTCAACGCATCCATCGTCCGCTGAACTTACGGCACCGGCGCGCGTTCAAGCGGCCCTATCGACGGGCCGTGTCCCAGCTGTGACGAGGCCCGGAGTCACGTGGGCGCTCGGACGCCGATGGCCGGGCCCGCTACGGGCCCGGCCATCGTGTCTGTGAGATCAGTGCTTGTGCTCGGCGAGCTTCTTGCGCACGTCGTCCATGTCGAGCGCCTGAACCTGCTCGATGAGGTTCTCCAGGGCCGACTCCGGCAGCGCGCCCGGCTGGGCGAAGACGATCACGCCGTCGCGGATCGCCATGATGGTCGGGATGGACCGGATGTCGAACTTGGCGGCGAGTTCCTGCTGCGCCTCGGTGTCGACCTTGCCGAAGGTGATGTCCGCATGCTTGTCGGACGATCGCTCGTAGACCGGAGCGAACCGCTTGCAGGGGCCGCACCAGTCGGCCCAGAAGTCAACCAGCACGATGCCGTTGCCCTCGGTCACCTGGTCGAAATTAGCCGTGGTCAGCTCGACGGTTGCCATGTGAGTCTCTCCGATCACGCGGAACAGCTACGTCTGGTGGAACTCGGGCGTACCCCATCGCATTCCCGCCGTGGTGCCACCGTAACCCTGGTCGCAGTCCGGGTGGGGCCTTTGTCCACATCGATGGGTGTCGGTCTTCGGAAGGTGTCCGCAGATCGCACATGCATGTCGCATTTGCGTGACCGCCCGTAATGGGAGCGTTTCCAATGAGATCAACGCTCTGACCGGGTACGAAGCGGTAACTTCGGCGCTGACGAGCGGGGATTCGACCTGCGGAGATCGCCTTTTGACCGATGATCAGTCACTCAGAGTAATGTAACAAAAAGATAAATGTGACCTCGGTCTCTGTGCGGCCGGACGGACGTACGGCAGAATCTTGAAGCATCAGAGCGTGGGCGGCGGGTGCCGGGGAGGGCCCCGCCGCTCATTGCGTCCGGCCCCGGTTGACGCGCGCCAGTCCCGCCCGCACGTGCTGATCAGACAGCTTTCCCGGTGCCAGCTGGTGTGACATTCCGATGCCTGTCCCGCCCCGCGGCCCGCCTTAACCCTCGATAAGGCATGCTGTGCCGAACTCCGCCGCCTCCGTCGAAGGAGACCAGGATGCAGTTCGGCCGCTACTACGAGGAGTTCGAGGTCGGCGCGGTCTACCGGCACTGGCCGGGCAAGACGGTCACCGAGTACGACGACCACCTGTTCTGCCTGCTCACCATGAACCACCATCCGCTGCACATGGACGCGCACTACGCCGAGACGGCAAGTCAGTTCAAGCGCAACGTCGTGGTCGGCAACTACATCTACTCCCTCCTGCTCGGCATGTCGGTGCCCGACGTCAGCGGCAAGGCCATCGCCAACCTGGAGATCGAATCGCTGCGGCACGTCGCACCCACCTTTCACGGCGACACGATCTACGGCGAGACCACGGTGCTGGACAAGCGGGAGTCCGCCTCCAAGCCGGATCGTGGCGTGGTGGCGGTGGAGACTCGCGGCTACAACCAGGACGGCACGCTGGTCTGCGTCTTCCGGCGCAAGGTGATGGTCCCCAAACGGGAGTACGCGGCGGCAGCCGTTCCCGACGGTGTCGACCCCGAGCGGCCGAGCTTCCCCGAGCCCCGCTGATCCGTACGCGGGTGGTTTCGGCAGAGGGCCGGGCTCGCAGCGCCCGGTCACTCGCGGCCGGTGGGGGCACGGCGGCGCGGCGCAGCGGGTTCCCGGCGTAGGCGTTCGGCCCCCGGTCCGGGCGCATATGCTGGCGCCGGAGGTCCCGCCATGAGCGAGCGAATCACCACCGCCACCGCCTACTCCGCCACCGAGTGGGATCTGCTCACCAGTCTGCCCGGGCGGGTGATCGTGGCCGCTGCCCAGCCCGGCCCGGGGCGTCCGCACCGGAGCGTGGCGGCTGGCCTGGCCGGACTGGACGCGGTGGCGGCCGGGCGGGCCTTCGACAGTGATCTGGTCCGGGCGGTGGTGGCCGCGATCTACGCTCGGCACGACGGCCCATCCCCGCCGGCGGCCCAGCTCGCCGAGCTGGTGGACGTGCTCGCCGCCTGCCGGGCCGTCGTGCGGGTACTGGACCGTCATGCCGATCCCGCCGATTCGGCGGCCTACCGGCAATGGGTGCAGTCAGTGGCCGCCCGCGTCTGTCGTACCGCCTCCCGGGCATTGCCCGGCGGCCCGCTGGCTCCCGCCGACCGCCGTTTCCTCGACCGGCTCGGCGGCGCTCTCGCCCTGCGCTGACCGATGTGTCGCTCGCTGGCCGGGCGGCGGGGTGGTGTCCGCGCTGCTGGGCGTAACCTGCGTGACCGTGACCGGTGAGCAGCTCGACGTCGGCGTGGGTCCCTGGCCAGGTGACCTGCCGGAGGATCCCCGCTACGACCCGGAGCTGCTCGCCGCGGGGGATCGGCGCAACGTGGTCGACCAGTACCGCTACTGGCGGCGCGAGGCGATCGTCGCGGACCTGGATCGGCGGCGGCACGACTTCCACGTGGCGATCGAGAACTGGCAGCACGACCTGAACATCGGGACGGTGGTCCGCAACGCCAACGCGTTTCTCGCGGCCGAGGTGCACATCGTGGGCCGGCGGCGCTGGAACCGCCGCGGCGCCATGGTCACCGACCGCTACCAGCATGTACGCCACCACGAGACGATCGATCAGTTGATCGTCTGGGCGACGGAGCGCGGCCTGCCGCTGGTCGGCATCGACAACCTGCCCGGCTGTCGGCCACTGGAAACCGCCACGCTGCCGCGGCGGTGCGTCCTCCTGTTCGGTCAGGAGGGTCCGGGGCTCTCCGCGGCCGCGCACTCCGCGTGCGACGAGATCTTCTCCATCGCCCAGTACGGCTCGACCCGCTCGATCAACGCCGGGGTGGCGAGCGGAATCGCCATGCACACCTGGATCCGCACCCACGCCACCCCACCTCCCACCTAGCAGCCCACCCGCCCCACCTCAACTGCGGTCGATCATGAGGTTGTTGTCGCGACACGCCGAGGGGAGGAAAACAACCTCATGATCGAGCGCCGATGCGTGAGGCGGGGGCCGGTGGGGTGGGGGCAATGCGGGCGCTCGGCTTGACGGGTGGCGGCCAGCGGGTGACGGTGGAGTGGTGACGGTTGCGGTGAGTTGTCCCAGATGCGGCGGGTCGGTCCGGGCGCCGGATCTCATGCATCCGGAATCCCGCTGCCCCGACTGCGGACCGGTGGCTCCCCTGCACGTGCCCGAGCACATTGGTGCCGAGATCGTGGCCAGCGTGGTGGAACACATCCAGGCCGCCGCCCAGCCGCAGCAGCCTTCGGTTCCGCTGTGGTGTCCGTGGCCGCTGCCTCCGGGTTGGACCACCACGGGCGTGGCGTGGGCCGGCGACGACCGGCTCGGGGTGCGCGCCACGGCGGTCGCCTGCGCCGGGCCCGCCCCGTTGGGCGGTGGGCCGGCGGACCTGGTCTTCGTGGCCGAGGAGCCCGGTGTGGGACTGGGCACGCGATACGCCGGGGTGCCTGGCCCGGATGCCGGACCGGAACTGGCCGAGGCGCTTACCGACCCGGGCCCGGGGCACCCCGGCCATGTCGGACGCGCCGGGATCAGGGTGGCCGGCCACCCGACTCCACTGTGGTTGGTGAACTCACTGCCGGATCGAAGCGCGTACGCCGGCGAGGCTCGGGGAATGTGGCTCTATGCGATAGCCTGGCCGGCGAGTGCGGGGCATCTGCTCGCGGAGGACGTGCTGCTGCACGACCTGGTCGAGTGGACGCCGCCCGAGCTCGTGTACGGCGCCCCATCTCCGTACCTGCACGGGAAGGCTTGACAAGTCTCCCGGAATGTCGGAGAACGGACGTAGATATTCACGGTAAGACACCACGCTGATACTCTGGGTGCCGCTGCGGTAATGGGACCCGGCGCCGCGCGAGAGGATGGCCCGCCATGGTCAAGAAGGTCCTCACCTGGGCCGGAATCGCATTCTTGATCTTCTTCGTCGCCTACCGGCCAAATTCCGCCGCGGACGTGTTCAAGTCGCTGGGTGGCGGCATCATGGACATCGCCCAAGGCTTCGGCGACTTCTTCACCTCACTGGTCGCTTAGCCTCCGATGGGAAGCCCCTCCGGCCCACCCTTCGATCCCGACGACCCCGACCGGGCCCGCCGGGAACGCGACACAGAGCCGATCCCCCGAATCGATCCGGACGAGGGGCCGGGCTACGGCTCCGGCCCTCGCCTCTCCGACGGTCCGTCCTTCTCCGACGACGCCGGCTATGGCGACGGTCCGGGGTACGCCGGCGAGGGGCGGTCGGGTCGGGCCTGGGTGCGCGATCCGGAGGCCGGTTATCTGCCTCCGGAGATCTCCGAGGAGGAGCTGGCCGGACTGCGCGCCGACGCCAGCGGTGCCACCCCCCGCCGGGTGTTGCCCCTTGAGGACGAGCCCAGCTCGCTTGTCGCGCGATACCTGTTCCCGACCGAGCGGTACCGGGGCGAGTGGAAGCGGCACTGGGTCCACCTCGTCACCCCGATCATCGTCGGCATCGCCGCCACCTTCGTGCTCGGCTACCTCTCCGGCTTCCTCGCCGGTCAGGACGTCGGCGCGCTCACCACGATCGCGGTGCTGCTCTGGTTCGCGGTGATGGGCTGGGTGGCGTGGCGGGTCGCCGACTGGTGGTACGACCGCTTCATCCTGACCAACAAACGGGTCATGGTGGTCAACGGGATCATCACCCGGCGAGTGGCGATGATGCCGCTGGTCCGGGTGACCGACATGAAGTACGAGCAGACGCCAGCGGGTCGGGCACTCAACTACGGCACCTTCGTGCTGGAGTCCGCCGGTCAGGAGCAGGCGCTACGCGAGGTCAAGAACCTGCCCAACCCCAACGAGCTCTATCTGCGCGTCGTCGAGGAGATGTACGAGCCGCAGGCAGTCGAGGCCCGGTTGGGCAAGGAGCAGGACGAGGCGAAGGCCGACGACGGCGCCTGAAACTTCCTGACCGAACATCGGAGATATTGCGCACCTTCCGTCCTCGACCCGCTGGTCACGCTGTGGCAGGCTGCGGCAGGATCAGGCACGGAGGTGGCGTGTGGCCAGCAGCAACCCGCTGGAAGAGGAGTTTCGCGACTTCGTCGCGGCCCGTTCCGGCGCCCTGCTGCGTACCGCGTACCTGCTCACCGGGGACTGGGGCACGGCGGAGGATCTTCTCCAGACCGCACTGACCAAGACGTACCTGGCGTGGAAGCGGCTGGGCGGGATCGAGGCAATCGAGCCCTACGCCCGACGTGTCATGGTCAACACCTCGACGAGTTGGTGGCGGCGTCGCTGGCACGGTGAGCGTCCGACCGAGGTGCTGCCCGAACAGGCCGCCACCGACGAGATCGAACGCCAACTGGACCGGGACGTGCTCTGGCGGCACCTGCGGGCGCTGCCCGCCCGACAGCGTGCGGTGCTGGTGCTGCGTTTCTACGAGGACATGTCGGAGGCGCAAACCGCCGCCATGCTGGAGATCTCGCCGGGCACCGTGAAGAGTCAGACCTCCCGGGCACTGGCCACCCTGCGTCGACGGATCGGCGCTGAGGAAACCTTCGGCTTCCGCGCGGGCAGGCCGGAGCGAGCCGAGCAGCCGACCGGCAGTTCGGAGTCGACGGCGCGGCCGACCGGTAGGTCGGAGACAACCGCGCAGCCGACCGGCAGGTCGGTGCAGGCTGCGCAGCCGACCGGGACGGTGGGGCGGGTCGAGCAGCCGGGCAACCGGACCGGCGCCGGAAATCCGCAACCGGAGGGTGCCGGCCGGCCCGGAACGGCGCTTGTCGGAGAGCGACGGTGAAGCGCAAACCACCAGCTCATGACAACCAGAGCCGGTTCCCGGATCGTTCATTGGACGTGCCGCCCAATGACCTGGAAGGTGCCCTCCGGGAGATGATGTCCCGGCGGGCAGCCGTAACGCGTGCGGTCGCCGCCGATCCAGCCGGTGCGGCGATCCGACAGGCCAACCGGATTCAGCGCCGCCGGACCATGGCCGGCGTGGGCCTGGCCGTGCTGGCGATCGTTGCGGTCAGCGCGGGTAGCCTGCAGCTGCGCGACAACCGGCCGCCGACGGGCGGCACGGTGGTGATCGGAGACCCGGATCAACGGCCGCTCGTCGATCGCACCATCCCGCCGCCCGGGCCGGACACCGCGCCCCCGCTCGCCGAGGTCGACCTGCTGATTGACGGATCGATCGCCACCGCGCAGGGCCGGCGGGTGGCGCTGCTCGGCACCGGCGAGGTGGAACGGGCACATCGACTCACCGACGGCCGTGGCTGGTTGGCCGTCGGGGCACCGACCTTGGCCGGGCGGTTCCTGTGGGCGGTGGCTGCGGACGGCACCGCGCAGGTGCTGCTGGCCGGTGCCGACGAGATCGTCCTGGACGCAGACGGCCGGCAGGTCGCCTGGAAACAGGGCACGGTGCTGGCGGCCGCCGGGATCGTCAACGGTGAACTCGCCACCACCGTACGGGCCGAGGTGCCGGCCGAGGCGGTGCCGCTGCGGTTCGTCAACGGCGCCGTGCTGGTCAGGCTGGCGCCCGACCGCCCCGGCCACGTGCTGTGGCCACTACGGCCCGGCCCACTGGTCCAGGGCGCTGACCGGGCCAGTACCCACATCTTCGGTGCGCTGCCCGACGGCCGCCTGGTCGGCGAGATCACCCCGGGCACCGGGCCAACCGCCTGCCTGATCCTGCTCGACCCGGCCCGGGATCTCGGGACCGGCCAGCCGGACTGTGGGCCGGAGTCGGCCGGCGACGGCCGGGGTGCGGTGTCGCCGGACGGGCGCTGGCTGCTGGTCAACGGTCGGTCGGCAGGTGAGGACTCGGCGCTGCTGGTGGACCTGACCAGGCTCGACACGTCCACCGGGGTACGGCCCGCCGGGCCGCCGATGACCGGCACCGTGGTCTGGAGTACGCCCGACACGGCCTACTACGCCGACGCCGCCGGCGGCCTGGTGCGGGTGGCCGTCGACCGGGTCACCGAAGGCCGTCCCGCCGTGCCGACCGCCCTGCCCGGCCTCCCCGCCGGTGAGCTACCGGTGGTGGTGAGCGGTGGCTGACCGGGCATCCGGTGACGGCGGGCGATGACCTCGCGGATCGACCTGCACACTCACTCCACGGCCAGCGACGGCACGCTCGACCCGGCCGAGTTGATGCGTGCCGCCGCCGCGGCGGGACTGGACGTGGTGGCGATCACGGACCATGACACCACCGACGGCTGGGAGCCGGCGCTGCGTGCCCTGCCACCCGGGCTGCGGCTGGTCCGTGGCGCGGAGCTTTCCTGCCGATGGGACGGCGAGCAGCCCCCGGTGCCGCTGCACCTGCTGGCGTACCTCTTCGATCCGGAGCACCCGGAACTGGTCGCCGAGCTGACCCGGGTGCGGGCAGCGCGGCTGGCCCGGGGAGAGCGGATGGTGGACCTGCTGCGTGCTGACGGCATCGATGTGGACTGGCCGGAGATCCTGGCCCTGGCCGGCGGCGGGACGGTGGGCCGGCCGCACATCGCCCAGGCGCTCATCCGGGCCGGTCTGGTCGCCACCACCACTGAGGCGTTCGGGCCGGAGTGGCTGGGGGAACGGTACCGGCTGCCCAAGGAGGACATCGACGTGTTTCGGGCCGTACGGCTGATCCGGGCGGCCGGCGGCGTGGCGGTGTTCGCCCACCCCCGGGCCAGTCGGCGCGGCCGGATCGTGCCGGACGAGCTGATCGCCGAACTGGCGGCGGCGGGGCTGGTCGGCCTGGAAGCCGACCACGAGGACCATTCACCCGCCGAGCGGGCCCACGTACGCGGTCTCGCCGCCGAACTGGGCCTGCTGGTGACCGGTTCGTCGGACTTCCACGGCAGTCACAAGACGGTCCGGCTCGGCGCCTTCACCACCGGCGTCAACGCGTACGAACGGATCGTTGCCGCCGCCTCCGGGGTGACTGAGGTCGCTTCGGGCTGACCTGGGTTTCGACGCCGACCGGCACGGCTACGGTGACCGGGTGGATCTCAAGCTCTTCGGCGAGGTCTTCGTGACCCTGCTGGTGATCGTCGACCCGCCCGGCATGATGCCGATCTTCCTGGCGTTGACCGGCCCGCTGTCCGCGCGGGAGCGCAACCGGGCCGCCTGGCAGGCGGTCGCGCTGGCGCTGGGCGTGATCGTGATCTTCGCGGTGGCGGGTCAGACCCTGCTCGCCTACCTGCACGTCGACCTGCCGGCGTTGCAGGCGGCCGGTGGGCTGCTGCTGATCCTGGTCGCGCTGGAACTGCTGACCGGCAAGACCGACGACCCGACCAAACAGGCCACCGCCAATATCGCCCTGGTGCCGCTGGGTACGCCGCTGCTGGCCGGGCCCGGCGCGATCGTGGCGACGATGCTCTTCGTGCAGCGGGCCGACGGGGCGGGCGACTTCGCCGCGATCGCCGCCGCCATCGTCGCGGTTATGCTCACGGTCTGGATCGTGCTGCGATTCTCCGGCGGCATCGTGAAGGTGCTGCGTCCGGGCGGGATCGAGGTGCTCACCCGGATCGCCGGCCTGCTGCTGGCGGCGATCGCCGTACAGCTCATCGCGGACGCGATCGCGGCGTTCGTGGCCCAGTACAACGGCGGCGGCTGACCGGCCCGCCCGGTCTGTCGGGGGTGGATGGCAGGATCAGGTCGTGCGACGAGCCTCTCCAGCCGGACGACCCGCCGCCGGTGGCCGCGCGCCCCGGCCCCGTGACGCGCAGCCCGAGCAACTCGGCTTCGAGGGCATGCCGGAGCGACTGTTCGTCTGCACGCCGAGCCGCCTCGGTGCGTACGCCGACTGTCCACGGCGATACCGCTACTCCTACGTTGATCGTCCGGCACCGCCGAAGGGGCCGCCCTGGGCGCACAACTCGCTCGGCGCCAGCGTGCACACCGCCCTGAAGAACTGGTATGCGCTGCCCGCTGACCGACGCCGTCCGGAGGCGCTGCCGACCCTGCTCAAGGGCACCTGGGTACGCGAGGGCTACCGCGACGACGAGCAGGAGCGTGCGGCCTACCGGCGGGCGCTCGGCTGGCTGGAGGCGTACGTTGGTGGGCTCGATCCGGCCGACGAGCCGATCGGGGTGGAACGGGTGGTGGCGGTGAAGACCGGGGTGCTCGCCTTCAACGGCCGCGCCGACCGGATTGACTCGCGGCCCGGTCCGCACGGGCCCGAGCTGGTCATCGTCGACTACAAGACCGGCCGCGCCGGGCTGGACGGCGACGACGCGCGCGGCTCGCAGGCGCTCGCGCTGTACGCGTACGCGGCCGAGCGGGTGTTCCGTCGACCCTGCCGTCGGGTCGAGTTGCACCACCTGCCGAGCGGCACGGTCGCCGCACACGAGCACAGTGCCGAGTCGCTGGCGCGGCAGGTGACCCGCGCTGAGGAGACCGCACGCGACATCATGGCCGCCGAACGGTCCGTCGCCGACGGCGCTGATCCGGACGACGCCTTTCCGACCGCCCCTGGCCCGCGCTGCGCCTGGTGCGACTATCGGCGTACGTGCCCGACGGGTGCCGCCCTACCCGGCAAGGAGCCGTGGGCCGCCGTGGAACGCTTCGCCGGGCCGGCAACCGAGGAAGACTGACCCGTAGCGGCGGTGGACGATCGGATGGAGGCAACGTGGCGGTGGGTCAGGTGGTGCTGGAGGCGGCGATGAGTCGCGCCGCGCGTTCCTTTGCCGCGCGCTGCATGGGCCCCTCCCGCCAGTCGCGGGGCAGGGCGGTGAGAGCGAGCCGCAGCGCGCGTACGGTCACGTCGGCCGACAGTGCGGTGGTCGGTAGGCCCAGTCCGCCGTACAGCCGCCGGGCCCACGGCGGCAGCAGGGCGAGCGCCGTGCCGGCGATGCCCAGGTACGCCCACCGGGGCGGGCCGAGATTCAATCCGATCCGGGCCGGCAGGCTGAGCTTCCACGGCAGGGGTGGAGCGGTCAGGAACAGGGCGGTCTCGGCGGCCTCGCGGGTCATCCGCAGCTCGGGTCGGATCCGCCGGTAGTAGTCGGCCACTTCGGCGGCGGTGCCGGGCACGGTCTCGGGTGCCAGCCCGACGAGCGCGGCGGCCCGTCGCTGCTCGGTGTAGTAGCGGTCCACCTCGTCGGCGTCCAGCGGTACGCCGGCCCGCCGCGCGGTGTCGAGGAACGACTCCACCTCGGTGACGTGCACCCAGCGGAGCAGGTCCGGCTCGTCGATCCGGAACCGCTCGCCGGTGGCCGGATCGACCGCGGTCATCCGGGCGTGCAGTCGACGTAGCCGCTGTCCGGCCCGCTCCGCCTCGTCGGTGGTGCCGTAGACGATGGTGCCCACGTAGTCGGCGGTGCGGATCAGGCGTCCCCAGGCGTCCTGGCGGTAGTTGCTGTTCTGCGCCACGCCGGCCATCGCCCGTGGATGCAACGCCTGAAGGTAGAGGGAACGCAGACCGGCGACGAACAGGATGGGCTCCTGGTGCAGCTTCCAGGTGACCGAACCGGGACCGAACAGGCCGACGTCGACGGTATCCACCAGTCAAGGGTGCCACGCCGACCGACCTGAACCCGTCGGGTCGGGCCTGCGTGTGGAGCAACAGGGCGTTGGGCGGATCAAGCATGGGCCCGTACGCTGACACCCACGATCACCTTCGGAGGTGCCGATGTTCGAGAAGGCGCTGGGCCTGCCCCTACACGTACTGGTGGTGCACGCGGTCGTCGTGTTCGTGCCGCTGCTGGTGCTGCTCGCCCTCGCGTACATCGTGCTGCCCCGGTTCCGCGCCCGGCTGGACTGGGCGGTGGCGGCCCTGGCGGTGGTCGCCCCGATCACCGCGTGGGTCGCCACGAGGTCCGGTGACGCGCTACAGGCCCGGCAGATCGAGCGGGGGTTCTCCGGCGAGATCCTCGACAAGATCAACGAGCACGCGGCGCACGGCGAAGTGCTGTTCCGCGTGACGTTGGGGCTCGGCCTGGCGGTCATCCTGCTGCTGGTCGCCACCAGCAACCACCCCCGGGTGCCGAAGCTGCCCGGCTGGGTGACTGCGGTGCTGTCGGTCGTGGTGCTGGGCCTGGGCGTCGCCGCGCTCGTCTACGTCTGGCTCACCGGTCACTCCGGTTCCGAGATGGTCTGGGGCAACACCTACGAGTAGGCCGTCCACGGCCCGTTACGAGCACGTGGCCCCGGTGACTGGTCAGAACAGCAGCCGAGTGCAGAGCAGACAGGTCAGCACCACCAGGACGGCTCCGGCGACCGCGCCGACGGCCCAGGTGACCCGCTGCGCCCGCTGCTCCTGCGCGTCCAGGCTGACCATGTCCTGGGCCGGTAGTTGGCGGGGCGGTGCCGCTTGCAGGTGTACCGGGGGCCGCCAACCGGGCGGCGGCGCGGTGGTGGGTGGCGGCCCGGCGTAGCCGCCCGCTCCGCCCGAGGCAACCTGCCCAGGGCGCGGGCCTGGGGTGTCGGTGCGGCTCGGTCCGCCACTCGGGCTTGGGGCGCCCGGGGCGGGGGTCCCCGGGGCCGAGGCGTGAGGTGGGTTGGTGGTGCCGGTCAGGTCACCGCCGCCATCGGAGTCAGTGCCGCTGGTCGGGCTCAGGGTGGTCCTGAGGTCGGAGTCCGGCCCGTCGCCGGAGTCGGGTCGGCGCCACGGATCGTCCGGATCCGGACCGGGTCGGGGCATCGTCACGCCGTCCGACGCTACCAACCACCTCATCGCCACACCGTCAGGCCGCGCCCGTAGCGGTTGGCTCGGACAACTTCGGCGATGGTGCTGCCTCGCGCGAGCGAGACCCAGCACCATCGCCGAAGTTGCTCGGGATTCTTCAGCGCCGCAGCTGCGTTAGTCTTGCCGCTCGTGAGCACTCGCGAATCCGATAGGCGGGGCGATGACGATCGTGCGGTCGAGTTGACCGACGACTTCGTGGTGCTACCGGAGCAGACGGCGGACGACACCGACCACGGGTGGGGCGAGCGGGCCGGCGGCAACGACGACTGGCTGCTCGCCGAGCGCCCGCCACACTGGGACTGAGCCCGGGCCAGCCGCTCGCACCGGGAAGGCTGATGCCGCAGGCCGGCTCGGTGCAGGGCGGCGAAGAGGCCGTGAGCGCCCGTCCCGGCCGGCCTGGCACCGGTGACCGGTCAGGAGGAACTGGCCGTGGCGGTCGGCTTGCTCGCGCCGCCGGAGGATCCTCCCGACGAACCCCCGGACGACCCGCTGCCGGCACCGGACGAGCCGCCGTTGGACGTGGTGGAACCGGACGAGCTGGAACCGTTCGACGAATTCGAGCCGGAGGACGCCGACTCCGACTTGCCGCTGGACCCGTTCGACGTGGTCTCCGAGGCCGAGGAGCGGGAGTCGGTGCGGTAGAAACCCGAGCCCTTGAAGACGATGCCGACCGAGTTGAACAGCTTGCGCAGTCGTCCCTCGCACGCCGGGCAGTCGGTCAGCGGCTCGTCAGAGAAGGACTGCACCGCCTCGAGCTGGTGACCGCACGCGGTGCAGGCGTACTGGTACGTGGGCACGTTCTCCTCCGGATCTGGCACGGCCGATTGGCACTCGACGTATTCGAGTGCCAATGGTGCGTCATCGCCCCCCGATTCGTCCAGCGGAAGTGTGGGGCACGACACCCGAGAGGGTCAGCAGGCCGTGGGTCGGCGTGACCACCGCCCGTACCGGCTGGTCGTGCGGCTCGGCCGGCAACTCGGCAAGCAGCTCGCCGTCGTACAGCGGCGTCACCGTGAGGGCGGTCGCCGGCACCCGCGCCAGGGCGCGGTCGTACGACCCGCCGCCGCGACCCAGGCGGACCCCCCGTCGGTCCACCGCCAGCGCCGGCACCACCACCAGGTCGGCGGTGGCGACGGCCGCGACGCCCAGCCGGCGCCCGACCGGCTCGCGGATGCCCCGCCCGGCGGCGACCATCGCCTGCGGCCCGTCCCAGGCGGCCCAGTCCAGGTCGAGATCGTCGCGGAGCACCGGCAGCAGCAGATCCGCCCCGGCGGGCAACGCGTCGGCGAGCAGCGTCGGCAGGTCCGGCCCACCCGGTTCCGCACCGACCGGGGCGTACGCGGCCACCCGGCCCGGCCGCAGCCGGCGTACCAGGAAAGTCAGCTCGGCCTGGACGCGCGCCGCAGCGGCCGCGCGCTCGTCTTCGGTGCGGGCGCGACGTTGCGCGAGCAGCCCGACTCGCGCGACGCGCTTCGCGTCATGCGCCACTTCCGCTCCTTCAGCAAATTCCGGCACGCAACACTCCTCACGCAACGCTCGTCCCGCCGTCGCTCTGTGTCAGCATCGCAGGTATCGGTCGCGCAACTTCCGGGGGGAAGGGGAAGCGTTGACGCTACGCGGGCGGTTGACCGCAGCCTTCCTGGCGGTGGCGCTCGGCCCGGTCCTGCTCGGTGCCGTCTTCGTCGCCTCCACCGTGGCGGCGGTCGACCGCAGCCGTGCCACCGAGCGGCTGGCGGTGGCCGCAACGGCCGTCCGTACCTCGATCGACGCCCTCTGCCAGCAGCTACGCGCCGCCGCCGACGCGGTCGCCGTCACCGCCGACCACGCCGGAACCGCTGCTCAGGTGGTGAGTCGTGGCCTGGCCGCCGCGGTGCTCGTCACCGACGTGACCGGCCGGGTCAGCTACGCCACCCCCGACCCGCCCCCGGCCCCCTGGCGGGACTGCACGGCGCGCGCCGCGCCCGGCGGTCCGGTGAGTGCCCTCGTGGTGCGGGTGCAGCTGCGTGACGCCGCCGGCTCGGCACTGGGTACGGTCGCCGCCGCCCTCCCGATCGATCCCGCCTTCGTCGCGCGGCTCGCCGCGGCGACCGGGGTGGCGGTGACCCTGCTCGACGGGCTCGCCCCCATCCAGGTGGCCCACACCACCGAGTCCGGCACCGGTCGGGACGCGGTGCTCGCCGCTGCGGCCTCCCTGCGCGACGAGCATGTCACCGGCACCACCGACGGTCGGTACGTGCGCCGTGCTGGCCCGACCGTGGGGCAGCCACTGCCCCTGGTGCTCTCGGTGCCCAGTGACCAGCCGCCCGGCCTGCACGCGGTGCTGGTCACCGTGGTGCTGATGGCTGCCCTGCTGGGGGTGGCCGTGGCCTGGCGGCTGGCCCGGGTCACCACCCGGCCGCTTGTGGAACTGGCCGGTGCGGCGGACCGGGTCGCCACCGGCGATCTCACCGCCCGGGTGCCGGTACGCAGCGGCGACGAGATCGGTCGGCTGGCCGTCGCCTTCAATCGGATGACCCGCGAGACGGGTGGCTACCTGGCGGCGTTGGCCAGCAGCCGGGACCAGCTGCGCGGCCACCTTGCCGTACTCGGCGACACCCTGGCCAGCACCCATGACCTGCCCCGGATCCTGCGGGTGATCCTGCACAGCGCGCTCGCCGCGACCGGGGCCCGGGCCGGTGCCGTCCTGCTCACCGAGCAGGGTGAGCAACTCGTCGCCCGGTGCAGCGCCGGACTCGACGACAGTGAGCCCGGTGCCGCGCCGATGCGGGTGCCGCTGGGCAGCGGGGTGGTCGGCGCGGTCGCCGCGACCGGTCAGCCCCGGCGAGGTCGGCTGGAATCGACAGGCGTCGCACCGGACGAGCCGCGCTGCCGGACGTACATCGCGGTGCCGTTCGCCGCCCCCGACGCGACCGGCGACGCACCGGGTGTGGCCCCGGTGGCCGACGCGCCGGATCGACCGGCGGAGGTGGTGCTGGGTGTGCTGGCCCTCTACGACCGCCTGGGCGGGGAGGAGTTCGACGACGACGACCTGACCACCCTGCGCACCTTCGCCCGGCACGCCGCGGTCGCCGTGGACAACGTACGCGTACACGAGGAGGCGCAACGACTGTCGCTCACCGATCCGTTGACCGGGCTGTGGAACTACCGGTACCTGCGGGAGTCGCTGCGCCGGGAAGTGGAACGGGCCAGCCGGTTCGGCCGCATGGTCAGCGTGCTCGCCCTCGACCTGGACCGGTTCAAGAGGGTCAACGACACGTACGGGCACGCGGCCGGGGACACCGTGCTTGCCGAGTTCGCCCGGCGGGTACGCGGTGAGATCCGCGAGGTGGACCTGGCCTTCCGCCGAGGCGGCGAGGAGTTCGTGGTGCTGCTGCCGGAGACCGACGCCCGGGGCGCGACAATCGTCGCCGAACGGCTCGGCGCGGCCGTTCGCGACACCCCGGTGACGGCGGTGGGGCACGCCGGTGTCCGCGAATCGATCCCGGTGACCGTCTCCATCGGCATCGGCGTCTTCCCCGATCACGCCGACACCGGCCCGCAGGTGTTGGCGGCGGCGGACGAGGCGCTGTACGCCGCGAAGACCGCCAGCCGGGACACCTGGCGACTGGCACCGGCCCGGGAGCCGTCGCCGACCCGTGAGGTACCGGTGCCGGCGGCGGCCCGCAGCCCCGTCGACGGACTGCCCCGGGCGGGGCCCGACATGCCGGTCGCCGCCAGCGATCCGTCGACCGGGTCCTGAACTGCCGGCGACGATCGTCGGGCTGGGCCCGGACCTGTCGGCGTCGGTTACTCGGGCCGGGCCCGCACCTGTCGGCGACGATCCGTCGGCTGGGCCTGAGATCGGTCGGGGCGGGGCCGGTCACCGGCGCTCCGCCGGCCGGACCGGGGGATCATCGGCACCGGCAGAACCGGTCCGGCGGGCGGCGCGTCTTCTGGTCCTCACCCGCCGAGGCAGGGCCATGGCCGATAGTCTCGCGACATGTCGGAGCACTCAGCGAACCCCTCAGCGGCCACCGCCACCGGCCGTCCCCGTGCCGTCAAGGCCGTAATCCCGGCCGCCGGCCTGGCCACCCGGTTCCTGCCGGCCACCAAGGCCGTGCCCAAGGAACTGCTGCCGGTGGTCGACCGTCCGGTGTTGCAGTACATCGTCGAAGAAGCCGCCCAGGCCGGCATCGGTGACGTGCTGCTGATCACCGGCCGAGGCAAGACGTCGATGGTGGACCATTTCGACCGTCGCCCCGACCTGGAGGAACGGCTCGCGGAAAAGCCCGACCTGCTCGCCGCCGTCAAGCGCACCGAGGAACTGGCGTCCATCTACACCTGCCGCCAGCCGGAGCAGTTGGGTCTCGGGCACGCCGTCGGGTACGCCGAGTCGCACGTCGGCGACGAGCCCTTCGCGGTGCTGCTCGGCGACGAGTTCGTAAACCTCAGCGAGCCGCTGCTGCCGGCGATGCTGGAACTCCAGGCGCGTACGGGCGGGGTGGTGCTCGCCTTCTTCGAGGTCGACCCGGCGGAGACGAAGCGGTACGGGATCGCCTCCGTCGAGCCGGCCGAGGCCGAGCTGACCGACATCGGTGAGGTCGTGAAGGTGACCGGCATGGTGGAGAAGCCGAAGCCGGAGGACGCGCCGAGCAACCTCGCCGTGCTCGGCCGGTACGTGCTGCCCGGCAAGATCTTCGACGCCATCCGGCGGACGCAGCCCGGCAGCGGCGGTGAGATCCAACTGACCGATGCGATGGAGATCCTGCGTACCGAGGGCACACCGGTGCACGCGATCGTCTACCGCGGCATCCGTTACGACACCGGCATGCCGCTGGGCTACCTGCAGACCGTGGTCCAGATCGCCGCCGCCCGCGAGGACCTGGGTAGCGAGTTCCGCAAGTGGCTGGCCGAGTTCGTCAACTCCGACGCGTCGGGCGGTCCGAATACATGACCGCGACGGCCGACGCCGAGGCGGCCGAAAACGGGTTGACGCCGCTCGCCGACTACCTGGGCAGCGTGCTGCGCAGGTTGCGCGCGCTGCCTCCGCTCGACCTCGACCTCACCCAGGCGTACGGCAACGTCCTCGCCGAGGACGTCGTCGCCCCGCACTCGTTCCCGGCCTTCGACCAGGCGGCCGTCGACGGGTACGCCGCGCGCTGGGAGGACATCTCGGGCGGGGGCCGGGGCGTGGGGTACGTCCCGGCCCAGTCGAGTCGGCCGGGCGGTCGCACCGTACGGCTCAATGTCGTAGGTGATCTCGGCGCGGCGAGCTGGCGGCCGGTCCGACTCACCCCGGGTTCGTGTTTCTCGGTGGCGGCCGGGGCGCCGTTGCCGATCGGCGCCGACGTGGTCGTCCCGGTGGAGTGGACCGACCAGGGCATGGCGGCGGTGGAGATCTTCCGGGTTCCGAAGCGGGGGTACGGGGTCCGTCGGACGGGCGAGGAGGTGGCCGCCGGCGCGCTGCTCGCCCGCTCCGGGACCTACGTCTCGCCGGCCCTGGTGGCGGTGCTCGCCGCGACCGGCATCGGCCATGTGGTGGTGCGTCCGAGCCCGCGGGTGGTGATCGTGGCCACCGGCGACGAGCTTGTCGACGTGGGTCGGGCCAGCCAGCCCGGCCAGGTCGTGGACGCCAACTCACACGCCCTGACCGCCGCGGCGGCGGAGGTGGGGGCGCTGGCCTACCGGGTGGGCATCTGTGACGACGACCCGGAGGGGCTGCGTGGGCTGCTGGAGGACCAGACCCTGCGGGCCGACCTGATCATCACGACCGGCGGCACCGGCACCGGGCCGGGCGACATGGTCCGTCGGATCCTGTCGCGCCGGGAGGGCAGCCGCGCCGGTCCGGTCACCTTCACCGACGTGGCGCTCTATCCCGGTACCGCCCTCGGGTTCGGCACTGTCGGTGCCGAGGAGGTGCCGGTGGTGTGTCTGCCCGGCGACCCGGGGGCCGCGATGATCGGCTTCGAGGTGCTGGCCCGGCCCGCGATCAACCTGCTGGCCGGCGCCGAGCCGGTCTTCCGTCCCAGCGTACGGGCGCACCTGCTGGAGACCGTCTCCTCGCCGGCCGGGCTACGCGAGTTCCGGCCCGCGCACGTCGCTGAGCGGCGTGGTGGGGGTTACACTGTTCAGCCGCTCAATGGCGGCCCGTTCACGCTCTCCGGCCTGGCAGAGGCGAACGGACTTCTCGTTCTCGGCGAGCGGGTGACCGCCGCCGCCGCCGGCTCCACCGTCGACGTGTTGCTGCTGGACCGCCGCCGGTGACCCGCCGGTGACGCTCGGGAGTGGAGGTTCGGTGTTCCGACGGGCGCCTGGCTGGCCGGCCGTGCTCTCCGACGGCCCGGTGCTGCTGCGGCCGTACCGGCGGTCGGACGCGGCGGCCTGGTCGCAGGTGCGCCGGGCCAACCGGGAGTGGCTGGCCCCCTGGGAGTCGTCGGTACCCGGTGACTGGGACGACCTGAACTCCCCGGCGACGTTCCGCTGGGTCTATCGCGACCTGCGACGCTCGGGGCGTACCGGCGAGGGGATGCCGTTCGCGGTCTGCCTGCAGGAGGACGGCGTGGAGCGGCTGGTCGGTCACATCAACGTGGGCAACATCGTGCGTCGGGCTTTCTGCTCCGGGTACGTCGGCTACTGGGTGGACCGGCGGGTCGCCGGCCGAGGGGTCATCCCCACCGCGCTGGCGCTAGCCGTCGACCACGCGTTTGGCTCCGGCGGTCTGCACCGGATCGAGGTCAACATCCGCCCGGAGAACCGCCCGTCCCGTCGGGTGGTGGAGAAGCTGGGCTTCCGCGAGGAGGCGTACCATGCGCGCTACATGCACATCGACGGTGCCTGGCGCGATCACATCGGCTACGCGATGACCAGCGAGGAGATCGCCGCCGAGGGCGGCCTGCTGGCCCGGTGGCACCGGCTGCGCGCCCGCACCCCGTGAGCCGTCCCACGTGCGGGATCGGCGCGGCGCGGCGGTTCCGGCGACGGTGACCCGTAACCTCAGGTAACTGCAAGCTGCGGCAGGCGCTGCCCGCCCCGCACGATTCACGTCGCCGATGCCGATCGGTGAAAGATCCTGCGGCCGGTCGGCGCTTGCTCCGAATCTGGTGACGGGAGGGGTGAGGGTGCCGACCTCGGTGCTCCTCGCCGTCCTCGCCGCCGCCGGGCTGCTCGCCCTCGCGCCGGCGTTGGTCCGCCGGTACGACGCCGCCGAGCGGCTGGTGGCGGAGCGGGCGCAGTCGACGGCGCGGGTGCTCCAGCGCCGCCGACGCCGTCGCACTGTCCCCGGCCGGCGACCGGTCAACCCGTCCCGCGCCCTGGTGATCACGCTCAGCGAGGATCCCGACTCGGGAGAGCTGGCCACCCCGGTCTCCGGCCCGCCCGCCCTGCGGCGCGCGGTTCCCACGCCGCCTCGTGCGGGTGCGGCGCCCGGCCGGGTACCGCGCTCACGTCCCGCTGATGACGCAGGTGATGGCCGCACCGGTGAGGCAGCGCGGGGTGGGGCGGCCGGGCGCGCGCTGCCCCGACGTTCCGGTCGGCCGAGCCGGTTGCGCGCCGTACCGGCGGGTGGGGGCCGGTCCCGCCGCCGCCCCGACCGGCGGCACCACCACACCCCGGCCATCTACCGTCGCCGCCGGGTGCTGGCCGCGCTGGTGTTGCTCAACGCCGTCGAGTTGGTCGGCGTGCTGGTCGTGGGCCCCGGCTTCTGGATCAGCTTCGCGGTCACCGCCACCCTGCTGATCGTGTACGTCGTCCACCTGCGCGCCCGCGCGGTGGCCGACCGCCGCCGACGCCGGGCCCTGGCCCGCGAGGCCGCCTGGCTGGCCGCCCGCCAGGCCGAGGTACGCCGGGAGCAGGCGCGCCGGTCGGCTGCCCGCCGGGAGGCGCAGCGCCGCCTGGCGGCCCAGCGGGAGTCCGTCCGGCGCAGCGCGATGGGCCTGGACCGCCCAGCCGACCTCCCGCAGGCAGCCAACGGCGGCGGCTCGGTGTCCTACCGTCGTGCCGGTGGCCTGCGGGGCCGCCCCTACGAGGCCGGCCCCGGCTCCCACAGCGCCTGACCCCGCCCCACGCGCGAACCCCTCGATCGGGCGAGGCGACAAGTTCGGGGAAGACGCTGCCTCAACCGGGCCGAAGGCCGCACTATCGGGGAAACTGCTGATGGCATGGACGGATCGCCGACGGCGATAGCGTGGACAGCAGTGGCGGATCTTGCGAGGCTGGGTGGGCGGGGTGGTTCGCGGCGGAAGCGCTCGACCTGTTAGCCTTGTCGCCGGCCCGCCCGGTGACAGCCGGGTGGGACCGACGCCGGTTGGCCGGCGGAGGGGCTGTGGCGCAGACCGGTAGCGCACCTCGTTCGCATCGAGGGGGTCAGGGGTTCAAATCCCCTCAGCTCCACCACCGAAGCAGTAGACAAAGGGCGGGTCCTCGGAAATCGAGCACCTGCCCTTCGTCTTTGTCCGGCAGCTGATCACGGCTGGGGAGCCCAAGCTGGTTCAGACTGGCGGGATGCAGGATGACGACCGGGCAGCACGGGTTCGCAGGGTGCGCCGCCAGCTCGCGCAGTACGGTCCGCCGTGGACGCGAGATCATGAGCGGGACTTCGAGACGGTCACCCTGCCGGAACGGGACTGTGACCTGCTCCGTGACCTGTTGATCTCTGATCGGGTCGAGGCTCTCGTCGAGGTCGGGCTCGCGTACGCCAGCTCCGCTCTCGCGATCGGGGAGGCGCTGGTCACGATTGACCCGCCGCATCCCCGGCACGTCGTTGTCGATCCCTTTCAGGAGCCGGCGTACGCGAATGTCGGCTGGGATCTGCTGTGTGCCGCCGGTCTGGACTCCACCGTGCAATTGATGCGCGAATGGTCCTCGATCGCGCTTCCGGAACTCGTCACCGACGGTCTGGTCGTCGATGCGGCGTTCGTGGACGGCAGCCACCGTTTTCACGAGGTCTTCGTGGATCTCTACTTCCTGCGCAAGATCGTCCGGCCGGGCGGTCTGATCGTGCTGGATGACGACTGGACGCCGTCGGTGCGCACCGCCGTGCGGTACTACGAGAAGAACCTGGGCTGGACCGCGATTCCCGACGCTTTCGCCGACGGAACGCTGCGCCACATCGGCGACGACCCGACGGCGGAACTGGTGCCCCGTTGCCGGGCCATCCGGCTGCCCGAGGCGCTGGTGGAGCCGCCCTTCGAGCGGTTTCACCCGTTCTGAGCACGGCCCCACCTCGCCGCTGTCCTGAGTGAACTGTCAGGATTGCCGGCATGACGGTCCAATGTGGCAACAGGGTCGCGCTGGTCACGGGTGGCAGCCGGGGTATCGGTGCCGCCGTCGCGCGGCGGCTCGCCGCTGACGGCATCGATGTCGCATTCACCTACCGCACCGCGGGGGACAGCGCGCAATCCGTGCTGGCCGACATCGAGGCGTACGGGCGTACGGGCCTGCCGGTCCGTGCGGACAGCGCGGATCCGGCAGCGGTCGTCGGTGCCGTGGAGCAGACCGTCGCCGAGTTGGGGCGGCTGGACATCCTGGTGAACAACGCCGGGGTGTTCGCGGGCGGGCCGATCGAGTCGGTCAGCTTCGACGACCTCGATCGGGCTGTCGCGGTCAACGTGCGCGGGGTCTACCTGGCCACCCAGGCGGCGGTACGCCACCTGGGCGACGGGGGCCGGATCGTCAACATCGGCAGCAGCTTCGCCAGCCGCGTCCCGGCGCCCGGGGTCAGCGCGTACGCGATGACCAAGAGTGCGGTCAACGGGCTGACCCGGGCGCTGGCCCGGGAACTCGGACCGCGCGGGATCACGGTCAACCTGATCCTGCCCGGCTCGACCGACACCGACATGAACCCGGCGGACAGTGCCGGCGCGTACGCCCAGCGGTCGCACATCGCTCTCGGTCGGTACGCGGCGCCGGCCGACGTGGCGGCCACGGTCAGTCACCTGGTCGGCGACGGCGGACGGCACATCACCGGCGCTTCGATCGCCATCGACGGCGGCGCGACCGCCTGAGCGGCCTGCCGTCACGGGCTGGGTGGCGCCCCGCCACGGCGTAGGCGGCACCGCTCGGCCGTCCTGCCCCGCGCATCCCCAAACCCCTGGACGCGGTCGGACGGGCGACGGAGTTTGCCGCCGTCAATGCGTTACGGCCAGGATGCAGAAACATGTCATTGCCTTGACGTTGATAAATGTTAACGCTATCAATGGGGTAGCGGGCACGGCGGGCACGGTCGGACGGGGACCGTGCCCGTCCCGGATGACCGGCCCGCGGTCGGCGGGAGGGCGATGGCGATGGCGCGTCGGAGGCTCACGTACCGCAGCTGGTTAGCGGTGACCGCCGCCCTGGTGATGGCGGCGATCAGCTCCTTGGCGGGGCCGGCCGTTCCGGCGCGGGCCGCCGCCGTCACATTCACCAACCCGTTGGCCGAGCAGCGTGCCGATCCGCACATCTACCGGCACACCGACGGCTACTACTACTTCACCGCCACGGTGCCTGAGTACGACCGGATCGTGCTGCGCCGCGCCACCACCCTTCAGGGGCTCGCCACCGCGACCGAGCGGGTGATCTGGCGTCGGCACGCCAGCGGCGAAATGGGCGCGCACATCTGGGCACCGGAGATCCACTTCATCGACGGCCGGTGGTACGTCTACTTCGCCGCCGGCCGCACCGACGACATCTGGGCCATCCGGCCGTACGTGTTGGAGAGCAGCGCCGCGAACCCGCTCGACGGCCCGTGGACAGAGCGTGGCCAACTCCAGCCGGCGCGCAGCAGCTTCTCCCTCGATGCCACCACCTTCGTGCACCACGGTCAGCGCTACCTGGCCTGGGCGGAGTACGCCGGCAACAACTCGAACATTTACCTCGCCCGAGCCGTCAACCCCTGGACGTACACGGGCACCCCGACTCTGATCGCCACCCCGACGTACGCCTGGGAAACCCGGGGGTACCGGGTGAACGAGGGACCGGCGGTGCTGATCCGCAACGGCCGGGTCTTCATGACCTACTCGGCGAGCGCCACCGACGCCAGCTACGCCGTCGGGCTGCTCACCGCCTCCGCGAACAGCGACCTGCTGAACCCGGCGTCCTGGACCAAACGGGCCACACCGGTGCTGGCCAGCGACAGCCGGACCGGCCAGTACGGTCCGGGGCACAACTCGTTCACCGTCGCCGAGGACGGCAGCGACGTGATCGTCTACCACTCCCGCAACTACGAGCGGTACCTCGGCAACGGCTACGATCCGCTCAATGACCCGAACCGGCGGACCCGGATCCAGCGGGTCTACTGGAACGCCGACGGCACCCCGAACTTCGGAGTGCCGGTGCCGGACGGACTGAGCCCGGTCCGGCTGCGCGCCCACGACCTGCCCGATCGTTACCTGCGGCACTGGGAGTTCCGGGTCCGGCTGGAGCCGAACGTGACAAACCTGGCCGACTCGCAGTTCCGGATCGTCGCCGGACTGTCGAACTCCACGGCGATCTCGCTGGAGTCGACCAACTATCCCGGCTACTTCCTACGGCACCGGAACCACCAGATCTGGGTGGAACGCAACGACGGCTCAAATCTCTTCCGTCAGGACGCCACCTTCACCCGGAGGGCCGGACTCGCCGACGCCACGAAGCTGTCCCTGGAGTCGGTGAACTTCCCCGGCCAGTACGTCCGTCACCGCGACGGCCTGCTCTACCTGGAGGCGGTACCGGACGCGGCCGGACGCGCGTCGGCCACCTTCGCCCTGGAGTAGCCAGTCGCGGCCCGTGCCGGAGCCTTCCTGTCGGAGGGCGTACCTAAACTCTCGCGACATGGCGACGGTGACCTTTGTGGACGAGAGCACCGCGGGTGCTCGGACTCCCGCGTGGGCCTTGCAGATCTTCGAGGAGCGGTTGACGCTTCGTGAGCTGATCCGCCGGCGGATCCACCAGGAGGTGGCCGAGCACAACGCGGCCAGTCCGGAGCCGCGCCGGCTGCTGGTGCAGCCAACCTCGACCGAACGGGCCCTCAACGGCGACCGGGGCGAGCAGCCTCGACGCCGCGTCGACCCGCAGCGGCAGATCGCCCTCGCCGAGCAGGCGTTCCGCGGCAACGGTTTCGTGGTGCTGGTCGGCGACCGGCAGGTCGAGGAACTGGACGACGAGGTCGATCTGCGTCGCGACACCGAGGTCACCTTCCTCAAGCTCGTCCCGCTGGTGGGCGGCTGATGACCACCACCACCGAACCCGTCTGGTACGCCGACCGGGCCCGCGAGCTGGTTGCCGCGAACGACCTGGACAAACTGGCGGGGCACCTGCACGCGCATGCCCGACTCTGCCGCGACAACCCCGAGGTACGCGCCGCGCTGCGCACGCTGTCCCGGGCGGACGTGGCGCCTCTCGTGCTGGCCATGGCCGCCCGCCTGCGGCAGGACGGTAAGCACTTCTGGCCGCCGCGCGACCTGATCGGGCAGCTGGCCCGCCGGCTGCCCACCGAGCTGGCGCCGGGGCAACTTCAGGAGCTCGCCGCGTTCGCCGTCGAGGAGCCGTACGCGTTGTCACCGACCGCGCTGGAGACGGTGGCCCGGGGCCTGGCCGCCACCGGCCCGATCTCCGCCGACCTGATGGAGGTGCTCGTCGACCGCTCCGACGAGAGCCAGCGGCTGCGGCAGTTCATCGCCGAGGTGGCCGGGCCACGTCTCGACCCGGACGATCCCTGGGCCCGGCAGATTCTCAGCGAGCTACCCACCCTCGACACCTCGTGGCGGCAGCTGGTCGCCCACGCCAGCACCGCCACCACGCCCCGTCCGTCGGCCGGCTGGTCGGCCGAGGCGACCCGACTGCTCGCCGAGGTCGACCTGAGGGCGGCCGGGCAGCTCTTCGACCGGTGGCTGGCCACCGCCGCCCGCGCCCCGCACCAACAGCCGACCTCGGTCAACGCCGACCTGCTGCGCGGCCTGCTCTGGCTGGTCGAGCGGACCGGACCGACACCGGAACAGGTACGCCGCGTCGGCGGTCTGGTCGAGGCGATGCTGCGTCGCCTGCCCGGCGTCGGGCCGGCCTGCCCGAAGGTGGCAAACGCGGCGGTCGGGGTGCTCGGCCGGCTCGACGGCGAGCCAGCGCTGGCGCAGCTCGCCCGGCTCTCGGCCCGGGTCACCTACAAGGGCACCCGCAAGGAGATCGACAAGGCGCTCGACGCTCGTGCCGCAGCCCTCGGCATCAGCCGGGACGAGATCGAGGAACTGGCCGTTCCGGACTACGGCCTGACCGGGGTGGGGCGGCACGAGGTGCTCCTGGGCGGTTGCCGGGCCGAACTGTCGATCGCGTCCACAAGCGTCGCTCTGGTCTGGCACACGGAGGCCGGCCGGCAGGTGAAGAGCCCACCGGCGGCGGTACGCCGGGACCACGCGGCGGAGTTGGCCGACCTGAAGGGCCTGGCCAAGGAGATCACCGGCATGCTGACCGCCCAGGTGGCCCGGCTGGACCGGCTCTTCCTGGCCCAGCGCAGCTGGACGCTGGCCGTATGGCGGCAGCGCTACCTCGATCATCCGTTGGTCGGCGCACTGGCCCGTCGGTTGCTCTGGCAGGTCGACGGAGTGCCCTGCGGTTGGGCTGACAGTGCGCTGCGCACCGTGGACGACACTCCGGTGTCCGCTGGCGACGACGCCGAGGTGCGGATCTGGCACCCGATCGGTCGGCCGGTGCCGGAGGTGGTCGGTTGGCGGGAGTGGTTGGAACGGCACCGGATCGTCCAGCCGTTCAAGCAGGCACATCGGGAGGTCTACCTGCTGACGCCGGCCGAGGAGACCGCCGGCACGTACTCGAACCGGTTCGCCGGGCACATCCTGCGTCAGCACCAGTTCCACGCCCTGGCCGCGGTCCGGGGCTGGACGGACCGGCTGCGGTTGATGGTCGACGACTCCTACCCGCCGACCTCGCGGGAGTTGCCCGGGTGGGGGCTGCGGGCCGAGTACTGGGTGGAGGGGATCGGCGACGACTGGACGGCCGACACCACCGACAGCGGGTCGTACCTGCGGCTCGTCACCGACCAGGTGCGCTTCTATCCGATCGCCGCCGCGCAGAACTGGTCGCATGCCTCCGGCGGCGGCTACTCGGCGCAGCGGTGGACGGACGCGCGACCCGGGGACCCGCTGCCGCTCGACCGGATTCCGCCACTGGTGTTCAGCGAGATCATGCGAGACGTCGATCTCTTCGTCGGGGTGGCCAGTGTCGGCAACGACCCGACCTGGTCGGACGGCGGCCCGCAGGGCCGTTTCCGGGACTACTGGTCGTCGTACAGCTTCGGGGAGTTGTCCGCCACCGCCGAGACCCGGCGCGAGTTGCTGGCCCGGCTGCTGCCCCGACTGGCGGTGGGCCGGCGGGCCCGCATCGACGGCCGCTTCCTGGTGGTCGACGGTGACCTGCGCACGTACCGGATCCACCTGGGGTCGGGCAACATCCTGATGAGCCCGAACGACGAGTACCTCTGCATCGTGCCGGACCGGGGCGCGGGCCGGACCGGGGAGCAGCAGTTCCTGCCGTTCGAGGGGGACGGCCTGCTCGCGGTCATCCTCAGCAAGGCGATGCTGCTGGCCAGGGACGCCGAGATCACGGACGTGTCGATCACCCGCCAGATCAGACCGGCCGGGTAGCCGCCGGGAAAGCGGTGCTGGTGGTTTGCCGCGCGATATCGTGATCGAGTGCGCGGCGAGGCGGCAACCAACGGGCGATGGCTCCGGTTCGTGCTGCTGGCGTGCACCCTGTTCGGGCTGGCCGTGATGCACAGCCTGGGCCACGATCCCGCCCTCGGCGCGCCCGGCCACGGCAGCCATGCCGCACCGACCTTGCCAAGTCACGTCGATGGCTGCCACACCGAGCAGTGCGTGGCACCGGCCGCTCACCCCATCGAGGAGCCGGGGCACGGTCACCCCTCAGGCTGGGCGGTCTGCGTGGCGCTCGTCGCCGGCTTCGCGCTCGCCGTCGCGCTCGCTGTCCGCCTCCTCCGGCGAACGCGGAGCGTGCTGCCACGGGATCGTCGGCTCACCCGAGCCCTGGGCGGCCGTGCCCCGCCCGCCTTTCGCCTGATCGGCCTGACCACGGCCGCTGTGTCGGTACTGCGGATATAGGAGCGACCAGCGGTCACCCCTGGTGGGTGGCCGCGCCGACCCGCTTCTGTCCACCGACTCCGAAAGGCCCTGTCAACCATGAATCGCACCCGTACACGCCGTGCCGTCTGGGCCGGCGTGAGCCTCAGCGTGGCGATCGTTCTTGCCGGCTGCGGCTCCGACCATCCGGCCGGCGCTGGCCACGACATGCCGGGTAACCCGTCCGCCAGCGCGATCAGCGGCGAATCCGCCACCAGCAACGCGGCCGACGTGATGTTCGCGCAGATGATGATTCCGCACCACGAGCAGGCGGTCGAAATGTCCGACCTGGCCACCACCCGCGCGTCCGACCCGGAGGTGAAGCAGCTCGCCACGCAGATCAAGGACGCTCAGGCGCCCGAGATAGCCCAACTGCGGGCCTGGCTCACGTCCTGGGGGGCGCCGATGCCGATGGCCAACGGCGACGGCCACGGCATGCCCGAGATGGACCACGAGATGCCGGGCATGATGTCCGAGGCCGACATGACCCGCCTCGCGGCAGCCTCCGGCACCGAGTTCGATCGACAGTTCCTCACCATGATGATCGATCATCACGAGGGGGCCGTCACGATGGCCGAGGAGGAGACAGCCCAGGGTGTCAACCCGGACGCCAGAGCGTTGGCGCAGCGGATCGTCACCACGCAGCAGGCCGAGATCGACACCATGAGGAAGATCCTCGCCCGGCTCTGACACCGACCGGTGCCCGGGCGCTCCCGCCGCCCGGGCACCCGGTGGCGCTGATCGGCTGCCGCCAACGGCCGCATGCGCGGGGACCGCCGGCAGGTCGGGTGGGCACCTCAGCACGACCTGCCGGCGGGGCTCATCTGGTGGCGGGACGCCGAGTGAGGGCGAATCCGACCACGCCCGCGACCGCGGCCAGCATTCCGCCGCCGGTGGTCCAGATCCAGCGGGAGCCGGCCTCGGGCAGCCAGCCGGTGAGGCTCAGGTCCCAGCCGTCGTCCCCGTCGCCCTCCGGTGCGACCGTCGGTTCGGCGTCCAGAACGGTGCCGGCGTTTGTCGGTGGCACCAGTGCCGCCTCCAGTCTGCCGTCGTCGGCGGAGCTGCCGGCGTCGTCGGTGGTCGAGACCAGCAGGTCCACGTCGATCGGCAGGCCGAGGTCGGGCTCGGGCACGTCGACCACGGCCAGTCGCACGTAGTAGGTGCCGGGCAGCGGGTCGCCGGACCATGGTTCGGCCCAGGGACGCACCCGCCGCATCGTGCAGCTGATGCCGACGGTACGCGCCGCGGCGTCGGCGGTCGGCGTCTGCGCGCCGGCCGTGCACGCCTGCCGGCGGCGCAGCCCGTCGAAGACCTCCACGGTCCAGGTGGATCGGCCGTTGCGGTTCTGCGCGAGGGTGACCGCCGCGGTGATCTCGTGGACCTCACCCGCGGCGGCTGGGAACGACCAGTAGAGGTGTTCACCCGTCGAGGCGGCGACCCGGACGGGTTGGCCGGCGGCGACCGGGGTGGCGGTGAGGTACGAGGTGCCGGCCCTGGTGACGGTGACGGCACCGGGGGAAGGGGTGGGGGTGGGCGCGGCGAGCGCCGTGCCGGGGGTCAGGGCGACACCGGCGGCGATCAGGGCGGCGGCGGTTGCCCAACGGATACGCATCTGTCAGTTCCTCCAGGTGGCTACCCACCAACGGGTGAGCAGGCCGGTGACGAGCCCGGTGAGCAGGCCGGCCAGGGTCAGCAGGAGCAGCAGCACCCAGCCGCGGCCCAGGTCCGGCCCGTCCGGAGCGGACGATGCGGCGACCACGTCGATGGTCAACTCGACGGGCATGCCCGGGTCCGCGGCGGTATCCGCTCGGGGTGAGAACATGTTGCTGACCACCAGGCAGACGGTGGTGACGGCCGAGGACGCGCTGGCTTCCGGCGTCGGGTCGCTGGCCTCGGGCCGCTCGACGTCGTCCCCGGCCGACCAACGCAGGCCGGTGGAGACCACGTCGGTACGTCCGCTGCCGGCGTCCACCCCGCGGACCAGTTCCCGGCCGTCCGCCGTGGTGGCCCGCAGCAGCACGCCGTGATCGGGGTTGACGGGGCGGTCGAGCGCGATGCTGACCGAGGCCCTCAGCTCCTGTCCCGGCCGTACCGGCACCCGGTACCAGCGATGCTCGGAGAAGCTCTCCCGGTCGGTGTAGACGCCGGGCGAGAGCAGGGGCGCACCCGGGCAGGCGTTCGTCCCGTCGACCTTCGCCGGGGTGGTGGCGTACGTGTCGCGGGCCCGGTCCACCAGTTGCTTCAGCCGGTCGGTCAGATCCTCGGCGCTCTGCGCGGCCGTGTAGGTACCGCCGGTCGCGGCGGCGATGCAGAGCAACTGCCGGCGCACCTTCTCGTCCGGTGCGAGACCGAGGGTGTCCACCACCAGCGTGGTGCCCTTGGCGGCCAGTTCCCGGGCCACCTGGCAGGGATCCGGTGGGGCGCAGGTGTCCTCGCCGTCGGTGATCAGCACGATCCGGCGTGCGGTGGTGCCGGCACCGAGATCCTTGGCGGCTTCGCGCAGGGCGAGCCCGACCGGAGTGAAGCCGGTCGGGCGCAGGGTCGCCACGGCGGCCTTGGCCTGCGTCCGGTCGACCGGGCCGACCGGCACGATCTGCTGGGTGTCCAGGCAGCCCTGCTGCTTGTTCTTGCCCTGATAGGTGGCGCCCAGCACCCGGATGCCCAGCTGGGTCTCGTCGGGTAGGGCGTCCACCACCTCGCCGAACGCCTGCTGGGCCACCGAGATCCGGCTCCGTCCGTCGATGTCGGTGGCCCGCATCGAACCACTCACATCCAGGACGAGCTGGACCCGGGGTGGCTCGCTTGGCGGTTCCGCTCGGTCGTCGGCGAGTGCCGGCACCGGGCCGGCCAGCGTCGTCGCCGTCAGCAGCCCCAGGAGGGCGGCTGACGACCATCTCTTGTTGATCACCGAGCGGAGTGTAGACAAGTCCACTCAGGACAGATCAGCCGGTCGCCGGTCGCCGGTCGCCGGTCGCGGTGCGAGCGGTGCCGCCGTGCCGTTCGCTACCGGGGGGTGAGCGTGGCGGCCGTGCGTACGAGGTCGGTGTCGACAGCGAAACGGCCGCTGATCAGCGTGGGCGGGTGGTCGACCGGAGCCTCGGCGACCCGCGCGGGGGAGATTCGCGCGGTGAACGTCCCGGCGTCGGGATCGAGACGTACCAGGGCGTCGTGGAAGTCGAGCCAGTTGCCGACGACCGGGTGCCACACCTTGTAGACGGTTTCCTTCGCACTGAAGATCACCGCCGGCCAGTGGATGCCCGGTGGTAGTTGTGCGACCTGCTCGTCCTCCTCGGGCAGGCAGATCAGTCGGCGTACCCCCGCACTGAGCTCGCGGTGTTGCTCGGCATCCATGCCGACTGCCCGGATCTCGTCGCTGCGGGCGACGGCCGCGGCGCAGTAGCCCCGGGTGTGCGTGATGGTGCCGACCAGCCCGGCCGGCCACACGGGTGAGCGGTCGGCGGCAGCCGGTACGGCGGCCGGTGGCAGACCGAGTGCGGCCATGGCGCGGCGGGCGCACATCCGGCCAGCGGTGAAGTCGCGGCGGCGGCTCTCCACCGCGCGGTCCCCGAGACAGGCCGCCTCGGCCGCGTGCAACCGTCCGGACCAGTCGTCCGGACCCGCCACGGCCACCGCGACGGCGGGCGGGAGCAGATCACGCACCTGCGGCTCCGGGGTAGTGCTTTCGACAAGTGTTGCCGGTACCAGCGACCGGCGACGATGGATACCTACGGTTGATGCAGTTCCTGGGGCGGGTCGCGGCGGCCATGGTTGGTCAACGTACCGCAACGGCGTAACGCCGCAGCGTTCCCGGACGCTGTAATTGAGCACGGGCACGTTCGAAGCGGCGGTGGGCGGCAGGCCCGCCGTCACCGGTGGAGGCGGAGAGGAGCGCGATGACGGGTGTTACGGATCGCTCGGGTGTCACCGTGGCGGAGGCGGGCGGAGCCGCGTCGCCCGGGCGGGTGGGCGAGCACGCCCCGGTGACCCCCGAATGGACGTGTGGCACCTGTGGCGCCGAGTGGCCCTGCGCCCGGAAACGGGAGCAGTTGCTGACCGAGTACGGCGTGGATCGACCGATGCTCAGTGTCTACCTGGGGGCCTGTCTCGCCGCCGCCGCCGAGGACCTGCATCTCGCCGGGTCGACGTCGTTGCAGGACAGGTTCTTCGGCTGGTTGCCGCGGCGCCCGAGGCGACACTGACTCGCTCGTCCGGACGATCGTCCAGACCGGACCCGGCTTCGATGTCGGGCTATGCCATGGGAAGCTGCGTGGCTGGACGTAACGGTTCAGCCATCCGCCGGACGGTGGCTCCGGGCGGCGCAGAGTCCGCGACGAGTCACGCTGTGGCAACAGTGGCCGCAACTTCTTGTCGCATTCAGCATTCGTCGGAAATCTGACCCACGCCGCCCCGTTGTGCCCTCGGTCGCGGGTGGTTAAGCTGCTGGTGCGCGCCCCAATCGCCCGCTTCCCCCGTGGCAGGCGATCGGGGCGCGTCCTATTTCCGAAGGAGGGCCCGTACGCCGAGGCGTACGGGCCCTCCTTCGGGTCAGATCCAGCGGCCGTCCAACCACATCCGCGCGGACCAGTCCTCGTACGGCAGCACCAAGCCCACGAAGATCGGATAGAAGTACGCGAAGCAGAGGACGACAAGCGCCACGTACGCACCGGCGATCACCCCGCCGACCAGCCGGCGGTCCCGGCTGGCCTCCTCGTCAGCACCGGTCACGGCCAGGGTGCCACTCGGCCCGGCCGGCGAGGCGATGGCGCCCAGCACGTAGACCACGGCGAGCACCAGGAACGGCAGCGTGGGCGCGGCGTAGAAGGAGAACATCGTCCGGCCGTCGAGGGCGAACCAGAACCAGGGCAGCAGCCCCGCCGCCACGGCGAGCAGGATCGCTCCGGCCCGCCAGTCCCGCCGGGCCAGGCCGAGCCAGACCAGCGCCACCAGCGCTGGCAGGAACGACCACCACAGCAGCGGGGTACCCAGCAGCAGGACCTCCTCGGCGCAGCTCGCCGCGCCACAGGGGCCCTCGCCGGTCCAGTGGAACGCCACCGGCCGACCCAGCAGCAGCCACTGCCACGGCCACGACTGGTACTTGTGCGGATCGTCGAGCTGGCTGTGGAAGCCCAGCGCCGCCTGGTGGTACTGGATCAGGTTCCACAGCGGGCCGACGACGGGCGCATCGCTGAGCCCGGCGTCCGGGTACCGCTCGGCGAGCCGGTAGTAGCCCTCCTGGCTGAACAACCAACCGGACCACGTCCCGACGTAGGTCACCGCCATCAGCAGACCGGCGAGCACCATCCACGGCACGCCGTCGAGCAGGGTGTCCCGCCACGGCCGGGGTACCCCGGCTGAGCGTCGGGCACCGACGTCCCAGAGGAACATCAGCAGGGCGAAGACGGGTACGAAGAACAGCGCGCTCCACTTGACCGCGAAGGCACAACCGAGCAGCACCCCGGTCGCCAGCCGCCACCAGGGCCAGTTCCGCCAGCCGCCGGGCGGGCGACCGGCCCGCCCCCGGGCGGCCGGATCCAGCCCGGACTCCAGCGCCCGGGCCCATCGGCGGCGAGTCGCGTCCCGATCCAGCACCAGCGCGCCGAAGGCGGCCAGGATGAAGAAGAGCAGAAAGATGTCGAGCAGCGCGGTGCGGGAGAGCACCAGGTGGAATCCGTCGACCGCGAGCAGCAGGCCGGCGGCGCAGCCCAGCACAGTGGAGCGGAACATCCGGCGGCCGATACGGACCAGCAGCAGCACCGACAGGGTGCCCAGCAGCGCCGCCGAGAAGCGCCAGCCGAACTCCGGCGCGGTGGTGAACAGGTGGCCGGGCACCGAGATGCCGTGCTCGGCGTCGCTGTAGCCGAAGGCCCACTCACCGAAGCCGATCAACCACTTGCCCAGCGGCGGGTGGACCACGTACGACGGGGCGTTGTTCGTGTAGTTCCACTCCACGCCCTTGTCGATCAGCCCCCAGCCGTCCCGGGCGTAGTAGACCTCGTCGAAGATCTTGCCGGGCGGATGGCTGAGGTTCGCGAACCGGAGAACCGCCGCGATGACCACGACAACCGCCGTGGCCAGCCACGAACGGTCGTCCAGCCCGGCCTCGACGGTGGCCAGCCGGCGGCGGATCATCGCCGGTACGCCACCCCCCGCCGGGCCGGGGGCGGTGGCTGTGGTGGCTCCCGGCTCCGAGGGCTGGTCGGAACTCGCGCTCTGTGCTGTCGACGCACTCGTCACCCGGCGATCGTAGGCTGCCAAGGGGGTCGGTGGTGCCTGTCGTCCCCATATCCGGTACGCCCATCGATGAAGGAGCGCGCTGCTGTGGGTGGAATGTCCGAAACCGGTCGCCTGATTCTGCTCGGCGCGCCGCTCGGCAACCCCGCCGACGCCTCCACCCGGCTGCGGGACACTCTCGCCGCCGTGGACGTGGTCGCCGCCGAGGACACCCGCCGGCTGAACCGGCTCGCCCGCGACCTCGATGTGACCATCCCCGGCCGGATCGTCTCGTACTTCGAGGGCAACGAGGAGCGGCGCACCCCGGAACTGGTCGAGGTGCTCACCGAGGGATACGTGGTAGCGCTGGTCACCGACGGCGGCATGCCAAGCGTCTCCGACCCCGGCTACCGGTTGGTCCGCGCCGCCCTGGACGCCGGGGTGCCGGTAACCGCCGCGCCCGGTCCCAGCGCCGTCACCACCGCCCTGGCGCTGTCCGGGCTGCCCAGCGACCGGTTCTGCTTCGAAGGGTTCCTGCCGCGTGCCCCCGGTGCCCGGCGCGCCCGGCTGCGGGCCCTGGCCGCCGAGGAACGGACGTTGGTTCTCTTCGAAGCGCCGCACCGGATCGCCGCCGCACTGACCGACCTGGCCGACACGTTCGGCGCCGACCGGCCCGCCGCTGTCTGCCGCGAACTGACCAAGACGTACGAGGAGGTGCTACGTCGTCCGCTCGGCGAGTTGGCCCGGTGGGCCGCCGACGGCGACCCGCGTGGCGAGATCACTCTCGTGGTGGCCGGGGCGCCCGCCGTGCCCGGCGTCCGCCCCGACGACGACGCGTTGCGCGCCGCGGTGGCCGAGCGGGAGGCGGCGGGCCGGAGCCGCCGGGACGCGATCACGGACGTGGCGGCCGAGTACGGGTTGCGCCGGCGCGACGTCTACGCGCTGGTGCACAAGTGAGGGCGGGTGCTACCAGGCGGCGATCAGGAAACCGAGGGCGGTCAGCAGCGGGCCGCCCAGCGAGGCGGCGATCGCCCAACGCCGCTCGGTCGGATCGGGTAGCCGGGTCGCACCGGTCCAGCGGGCGATGCCCACCGCGCAGCCGAGCACCCCGAGCACGCCGAGCAGCCAGCGCAGGTGAGCACCCACCCCACCGTCGGCGTACGCGACGTGACCGTCCGGGCCGGTCACCCGGGCGGGTAGGGCCGAGCCGGGCACCGCGCGGTCCCGGGACACCCCGCTGACCCGTACGCCGTGGATCCGGAACTCCTCCTCCACCGCCGTGAAGATGCCTCGGCACCGCTGGGTCAGGCCGTCGCCGGTGCACCTGGTGACAACCACCGTGCCGGAGGTGGCGTGCCCGACGGCGAGCCAGAGCGGACCGGCGCTGACCCAGGCGAAGAAGGCCGCCGCGAGGCTCAACCCGATCAACGCGGACAACCCCGCCAGGGGATCCGGCGGGTGACTGCTGCGTTCCCGACGCCGGTGCACCGGCCAGAACCGCCGCCACCACGGCTCGACGTCGCCGGGCTCCTCCTGCCGCACCGGCGTGCCGTCCCAGTGCACCTGCTCGATCGGTGCCCAGAAGGTGTCCTCGTCCGGCGTACCGTCGTCAGGTGATCGGCCCCGACGGCCCCGACGTCCGGGCGGCCGGACCGGAACCCGTCGCGGCAGCGTGTCCACCGGCGCGCCGGTCGTCGGCTCCACCTCGACTCCGGTGGGTGACTCGACCGTGGCGGGGTCGGCCCGCTCCGGACCGGCCGCGCCGGTCTCAAGCTCCGGTGCCGCCGAGGGCACCGCGCGGGGCTGAGGTGCCACCGTCTGGGTACGCGGCGACGCGGTGGAATCCACCCCCGGGTCGGAAAAAGGGCCGTCGGAGTGGTCTCGGGCGGCTCGGCTGCCAGTCACGCGTTTCATTTGACACCGGCGAGCGGGGTTGATCGGGCAGCTCAGGCAGCGTGTCGATGACAATTCGGACTATTTGCCGAGGGGCGTTGGCCCATCGTGCCGACCAGGGACCCCTATTGGTTCGCGGTCACCTTCCGGGGGTCACTAGGCTTTCTGTCCATGAGTCACGTTCTCGCGGCAGTGGCCTGGCCGTACGCCAACGGCCCGCGCCACATCGGCCACGTCTCCGGTTTCGGCGTTCCCTCCGACGTCTTCGCCCGGTACATGCGGATGGCCGGCCACGACGTGCTCATGGTCTCCGGCACCGACGAGCACGGCACCCCGATCCAGGTGCAGGCCGACGCCGAAGGACTGAAGCCACGGGAACTGGCCGACCGGTACAACCGGGTGATCGTCGAGGATCTGCACGGCCTCGGCCTCTCCTACGACCTGTTCACCCGCACCACCACCGGCAACCACTACGCCGTCGTGCAGGAGTTGTTCGAGGGGATGTACCGCAACGGGTACATCGTGCCGAAGACCACCATGGGGGCCATCTCGCCGTCCACCGGGCGGACCCTGCCCGACCGGTACATCGAGGGCACCTGCCCGATCTGCGGCTACGACAGCGCCCGAGGCGACCAGTGCGACAACTGCGGCAACCAGCTCGACCCGATCGACCTGATCAACCCACGGTCGAAGATCAACGGGGAGACGCCGGAGTTCGTCGAGACCGAGCACTTCTTCCTCGACCTGCCCGCCCTGGCCGACGTGCTGCGGCAGTGGCTGGACACCCGGGAGGGCTGGCGCCCGAACGTCCTGCGTTTCTCCAAGAACCTGCTGGACGACCTGCACCCCCGGGCCATCACCCGGGACCTGGAGTGGGGGGTACCGATCCCGCTCGACGGCTGGCGGGACCGCACCGACAAGCGGATCTACGTGTGGTTCGACGCCGTCATCGGCTACCTGTCCGCCTCCATCGAGTGGGCCCGCCGCACCGGCGACCCCGAGGCCTGGCGGAAGTGGTGGTCCACCGACGGGGAGGGGAAGGACTCGCAGGCCTACTACTTCATGGGCAAGGACAACATCGTCTTCCACTCGGTGATCTGGCCCGCGCTGCTCGCCGGCTACTCGGGCGAGGGCGATCGCGACGGTGAGCCGGGTCGGCTCGGACGGCTCAACCTGCCCACCGAGGTGGTCTCCAGCGAGTTCCTGACCATGGAGGGACGCAAGTTCTCCTCCTCGCGTCGGGTGGTCATCTACGTGCGCGACTTTCTCCAGCGCTACGACGCCGACGCGTTGCGCTACTTCATCGCGGTCGCCGGGCCGGAGAACAACGACACCGACTTCACCTGGGCCGAGTTCCTGCGCCGCAACAACGACGAACTGGTCGCCGGCTGGGGCAACCTGGTCAACCGGTCCATCTCGATGGCGGCGAAGAACTTCGGCGAGATCCCACCGATCGGCCCGGACGGGCTCACCGAGGCCGACGAGGCGCTGCTGGCCGTGGCGCGCGCCGGCTTCGGCACCGTCGGCGACCTGATCGCCCGGCACCGGCAGAAGCAGGCCATCGGCGAAGCGATGAAGGTGGTCGCCGAGGCCAACAAGTACCTCTCCGAGCAGGCGCCGTGGAAGCTCAAGGACGAGGCCGCCAAGCCCCGGATGGGCACCATCCTGCACGTCGCCCTCCAGGTGGTCAGCGACGCCAACACGCTGCTCACCCCGTTCCTGCCGCACTCCGCGCAGAAGATCCACGAGCTGCTCGGCGGCACCGGGGTGCACGCGCCGATGCCGGTGATCGAGGAGGTCGCCGACCTCGACGCCGGGCCCGCGTACCCGGTGCTGACCGGGGACTACACCCAGGGCGCGCGATGGGAGTCCGTGCCACTCGTGGTGGGCCGGGCGCTCGCCGCGCCCAAGCCGGTCTTCCGCAAGCTCGATCCCTCGATCGTCGAGGAGGAGCTGGCCCGGCTCGAAGGCTGACGCTCCGGCCGTCCGCGACGGGCGCGACCCGTTCGGGGTCGCGCCCGTGGCGTGACGTGTCCGGCCGCCCGTCCGGCGCGGCGTGCGCCGGACGTCGGCCCGGCCCGCATCAGGCGCGGGCCATGGCCGGGGAGCCGATGAACTCCATGATCGCCTTGTTCACCTCGTCGGCGTTGGTCCACGGGGTGCCGTGCGGCGCGCCCTTGAGGGTGACCAACCGGCTGTCGGCGAGCATCGGCTGCAACCGCTGGCCCGTCTTCGGGTACGGCAGCACGTTGTCCTTGTCGCCCTGCACGATCAGCACCGGCACGTCGATCCGGGACACGTCGGCCCGGAAGTCGGTGCCCCAGGCGTCCACGCTGTCGTGCGTGGCCTTGGCGGAGGCCATCGCCCCGATGTTCCAGTGCGCCCGGTACGCCTCCTCGCTGACCAATTTGCCCTTGTTCTCGTCGTAGTTGAAGAAGTTGTTGCAGAACTGCGTGAGGTAGGCGAAGCGGTCCTGCGTGATCGCCTGCTTGAACCCCTCGAAGAGGCTCGCCTCGACACCTTCGGGGTTGTCCGGCGCCTGCCGCAGATACGGCGCCAGCGGCGCCAGCAGCACCGCCCGGTCCACCCGATCCGAGCCGTACGCGCCCAGGTAGCGGGTCACCTCGCCGGTACCCATCGAGTGGCCGACCAGGATCGTGTTGCGCAGGTCCAGCTCGGTCATCAGCACGTCGAGGTCGGCGGCGAAGGTGTCGTAGTCGTACCCGAACGCCGGTTGCGCCGAGTTGCCGTAGCCGCGCCGGTCGTAGGTGATCACCCGGTAGCCGGCGTCGAGCAGCGGTCCGGAGACCTTCTCCCAGGTCGCCCCGTTGAACGGGAAGCCGTGGATCAGCACGATCGGCTGACCCGACCCATGGTCCTCGTAGTACAGGTCGATGGGCGCGGAGTTCTCCGTGCCGACGGTGATGAAGGGCATCTCGTCCTCCTGTCAGGGTGGGAAACCGAGGCTTCCCCGGCGGGCATCCGATATTCCTGCCCCACCCCGCCCGACAGGACCAGGTCAGAGGAGATACGGGTGGTCCACCACCTGGTCGTCGGTGACCTCACCGCCCGGGGCCCACGTCTCGTAGACGCCCCGTTCGTGGCACTGTGCGCCGGTCACGGCGACCGCGTCCGGATCCGGGCGTCGCAACCGCAACCGCAGCCAGCCCGCCTCCTCCCGCAGCACCAGACACGGCACCCCGCGCCAGGCGGCCAGGCGCAACCGTCGGCTCACCCCGTCGACCGGGTACCGGGCGGCCCGGGTCAGCGCCAGCACCCGGAAATCACCGGGCAGGTCGGCGACCGCCTCGTACTCCCCGCCCGCGTACGTGCCCACCAGGCGGGTCGACCGTGGCGCCTCCCCGGTCGGCACGTACTCCTGATCCGGGGACAGACCCGGCACCGCGGCGAGCAGGTGTCGCCACTGCGGCCCGACCATCCGCAGCCAGCCCCGCTGCTCGGCCTGGTAGGCGTAGAGCACCACCTCCAGGCCCTCCGCCGGGTAGGCCAGCAGGGTGGCGTTCGCGGGCATCGGCAGGTCGGCGAAGTCCCGGGTGACGAACTCGGGGAGCAGGTGGTGACTGCTCGGCGTGAAGCCGGTACCCAGCACCGCCGGACCCAACCGGTCCCGGGCGCCCAACGCCGTCAGCCCGCGGTACGCCGCGCCCGCCGGCACGTCGTAGTCGCCCGGGTCGGCCGCACGCCAGCGCAACGCGTACGTCACGTCCGCACCGTCCCGGCTGTCCTCGCCGTCGGTACGCAGCACACTCGTCGTCATCGGGGTGCGCAGGTGCGCCACGTCGTGTTCCCGGTAGCAGAAACCGTGCGGCAGCCAGCCGCGTACGTATCCGGCGAGCTGCCGAGCGGAGAGGATCTTCATCATCCGGGTGCCACGCCGTACGCCGGCCGAGGCGCGTACCGCCGTGATCAGCGGATCGTCCGCGGCGGCCGGCTGCTGGGCGAGCCGGTGCACCTCCGCCCAGCCCCGCTCGCGGTGCAGCGGCACCAGCAGGGGAGTCTCCGGGTCCTCGGCCTGTTCGGTCGCCCCGTACACGGTGCCGACCTCGGTGACGTGCACGAACCGTCGCCACGGCAGCGCCGAGTTCACCCGGGGCGCCCACTCGAAACCGGCCACCTCGTCGGCGCTGAACAACTCGTACGCCGCGCCCCGGGCGATCTCCTCCGCCGGGTACACCGCGCCGCCGAACGCCACCCGCAGACCGGTCCGCTCCGGCACCGCACCTCCGGCCCGGAAAAGCTCGCTTCGCGCGTCCACGTCGCGACGGTAGGTGCGCGGGGCGTAGCCGAGGTGAACTCCGGGTGGCCTCCGGATGGACTCGTCAGGTGTGTGATCCTGTCGAGGAGATGAGCGAATCGACCGAGTCCCGTAGCCAGCGTGCCGCCCGCCGCGCCGGAGAGTTCCCACCCGTACCCGAGCCGCTGCCCCGACCGGTGCTGGACAGCCACACCCACCTCGACATCACCGTAAGCGAGGCCGGGGTACCCGGTGGCGGCGATCCCGCCGACCCGGTCGCCGCCGCCATCGACGTCGCCGCCGCCGTGGGGGTGGACCGGCTGGTGCAGGTCGGGGTGGACGTCGCCTCCTCCCGCTGGGGCGCCGAGGTGGCCGGCAGCTAC
The DNA here is from genome assembly GCF_016863575.1 of Micromonospora sediminimaris. Lineage (NCBI taxonomy): Bacteria > Bacillati > Actinomycetota > Actinomycetes > Micromonosporales > Micromonosporaceae > Micromonospora > Micromonospora sediminimaris. The sequence continues at coordinate 99,903 of NZ_BOPD01000009.1, read as the reverse complement.
CCGGTGGTGCTGGCCACGGTCGCGCTGCACCCCAACGAGGCGCCCCGGCTGGCCGACCTCGACGGTGCTCTGCGCGAGATCGAGGCACTGGCCGGTCAGGAGCGGGTCCGTGGTGTCGGTGAGACCGGAATGGACCGCTACCGAACCGGCGACGAGGGCCGCGCCGCGCAGGAGGAGAGCTTCCGGGCGCACATCGCCATCGCCAAGCGGTACGGCCGGACGCTTGTGATTCACGATCGGGACGCGCACGCCGACGTGCTGCGCATCCTCGACGACGAGGGCGCACCGGACACGGTGGTGATGCACTGCTTCTCCGGCGACGCCGAGTTCGCCGCCGAGTGCGTCCGCCGGGGCTACCTGCTCAGCTTCGCCGGTACGGTCACCTTCGCCAGCGCCGGGGCGCTGCGGGAGGCCGCCGCGCTGACCCCGCTGGATCAGATCCTGGTGGAGACCGACGCGCCGTACCTCACTCCCGTCCCGTACCGAGGTCGGCCCAACGCCTCCTACCTGATTCCGCTGACCGTCCGGGCGCTGGCCGCCGCCACCGGCGCCGACCTCGACGAGCTCTGCGCCGCCATCTCGGCCACCGGGGAACGGGCCTTCGGTCCCTGGCACCCGGCCGGCGTCGGCGGCTGACCCGTACTCTGTCGGGTTATGGCCGCAGACCTGCTCGGCCCGGCGGAGATCCGGGACCTCGCCGCCCGGCTCGGCGTCGCACCCACCAAGAAGCTCGGCCAGAACTTCGTGCACGACCCCAACACGGTCCGCCGGATCGTCGCCACCGCCGGTCTCGCTCCCGATGACGTGGCGTTGGAGGTGGGCCCCGGACTGGGTTCGCTCACCCTCGCCCTGCTGCCCGCTGCCACCCACGTGCACGCCGTCGAGATCGACGCCACGCTGGCCGCCGCGCTCACCGGCACCGCCGCCCGGCATGCCGGCCCGGCCGCCGACCGACTCACCGTGCACCACGCGGACGCCCTGCGGATCACCGCCGCCGACCTGGCCGACCCGGCACCCACCGCGCTGGTGGCGAACCTGCCCTACAACGTCGCCGTACCAGTGGTGCTGCACCTGCTCGCCGCGTTGCCCAGCCTCCGGCACGGACTGGTGATGGTGCAGAAGGAGGTCGCCGACCGGCTCGTCGCCGGTCCCGGCTCCAAGGTGTACGGCATACCGTCGGTCAAGCTGGCGTGGTACGCCCACGCCCGGGCCGCCGGGAAGGTGCCGCCGAACGTGTTCTGGCCGGTGCCAAACGTCGACTCCGGTCTGGTCGCCTTCACCCGCCGCGAGCCGCCCCGCGCCGATGTACCCCGCGACCAGGTCTTCGCGGTGGTGGACGCCGCTTTCGCGCAGCGGCGCAAGACCCTGCGCGCGGCCTTGGCCGGCTGGGCCGGCGGCGCCGACCGGGCCGCCGCCGCGCTCACCGCCGCCGGCGTCGACCCCGGCGCGCGCGGTGAGTCACTCACCGTCGCGCAGTTCGCCGCGGTGGCCGCGTCGGCCCCGAGCCGTACGCCGGCAGCCCAGTAGGCTGAGCCCGTGCCCGCCGAGGAGGTGTACCAGTGACCGCCCAGCCGATCGATCCCGACGTGTCCGGCATGTGGGGCCCGGACCCGCTTCGGCAACGCCTGGCCAACTACACCATCGAGGACGTGCTGAATCCCGTGCACGTGAACGCGTACGACCTTGTCGACGGCCGCTACGAGCTGGTCGCCGACTCCGCCGAGGAGCTGATCGTGACCAAGCCGTTCGACGTGCGGCTGCCCGTCCGGGACATCGCCCCGTGACCGAGGCCTGGCGACCGGACGACGACGAGCCGCGCGGGGCGACCGGTCCGGTTCGGGTACGGGTGCCCGCCAAAGTCAACCTGCACCTGGGGGTCGGTCCGCTGCGCCGGGACGGCTACCACGAGCTGAACACCGTGTACCACGCGATCTCGATCTACGACGAGCTGACCGCGCGGCGCGGCGACACGTTGACCCTCACCATGGAGGGCGAGGGCACCGGGGAACTCGCCCTCGACGACTCCAACCTGATCATCCGGGCGGCGCACGCCCTCGCCGGGTACGCCGGGGTGATGCCGCACGCCCGGCTGCACCTGCGCAAGCAGATCCCGCTGGCCGGTGGGCTCGCCGGCGGCAGCGCCGACGCGGCGGCCGCCCTGGTCGCCTGCGACGCGCTGTGGGGCACCGGCCTGGCCCGTGACGAGTTGGCGAGCATCGCCGCCGACCTCGGCTCGGACGTGCCCTTCCTGATCCACGGCGGCACCGCGTTGGGCACCGGCCGGGGCGAGGCGGTGAGTCCGGTGCTGGCCCGGCCCACCTCCTGGCACTGGGTGGTCGCCATCGCCGACGGCGGCCTGTCCACCCCACAGGCGTACCGGGAACTCGACCGGCTCCGCGAGACCGGCGCCGCCGGGCCGCCCCTGGGCAGCACCGACGGGCTGCTCGCCGCGCTGCGGCAGCGCGACCCCCGGGTGCTCGCCCCGACCCTCGGCAACGACCTTCAGGACGCCGCCCTGGCCATGCGGCCGTCGCTGGCGAACACCCTGAAGGCCGGCGAGGCCGCCGGGGCGCTGGCCGGCATCGTCTCCGGCTCGGGGCCCACCTGCGTGTTCCTCACCGCCGACGCCGCCGACGCGGAACGCGTCGCCGCCGAGTTGGCGGCGGCCGGGGTGTGCCGGCAGGCGCGCGTCGCCCACGGCCCGGTACACGGCGCCCGGATCACCTGACGGCACCCACCGACCCGGGGCGGGTCAGGTGATGCTCGGTTGCGTCCGCCGGTGCCCGCTGCCCGGGACGCCGCCGAGCAGCGCAGCCGTCTCGCGTAGCGCCTCGTCCAGCGGCTGCGGACGAAGACCGAAGGTGGCGGTGGCGGCGGTGGAGCCCATGACGAACGGTCGGGCGAACTGGTACGCCGTGGTCTGGAACTCACGAAGCATCGGGGAGAGCAGCCCACCGGCGCGGAAGAGTGCGCCGGGAATTGTGGTGAGCTTCGGGGCGGGCGCGCCGGCCACCTCGGTGAAGCGGGTGGCGAGTTCCCGAACCGTCAGCGGTGACGCGCTCGGCACATGCCAGGGCCGGTTCCAGGCCCGCTCGTCGGTTGCGGCGGTGACCAGCATCGCCGCCATGTCGTTGATCGACGTCCAGGTGTGCGGCACGTCGAGCGGAGCAGGGACGAAGGTGCGACGGCCGGCGAGCAGCGGCTTACCGATGAAGAAGCTGAAGATCGACTGCGCCTGGAGGTAGTCGCTGCCGCGTACCTCCGTCACGGCGCGGATCCGACCGGCACGCTGGGCGGCGAGGGCGGCACGCCAGATGTCGGCGCGCATCTTCAGCTTCGGGTGGGTGGCGGCGAGCGGGTTCTCCTCGGTCATCGGGCCGGTGATCTCGCCGTAGCCGTAGATGCAGCCGGCGATCACCAGCGGTGCGCCGGAGCGTTCGGCGGCGGTGAGCAGCGCGGCAGCCATCGGCGGCCAGTCGGTGAGCCACCGGTGATAAGCCGGGTTGAGGCAGTTGTAGATGGCGGTCACACCCTCGGCGAGTTCACCCAGCCGGTCGGCGTCGCTCGCGTCGGCGGCGATCCGCTCGACCCGTGGGTGGGCCGGTCCACGCCCGGAGCGGCTGACGATCACCACCTGCTCACCGCGCTCGGCTAGCTGTCGCGCGGTGGTCGAACCGACCATCCCGGCACCGACGATCAGATGTGTGGCCATGACAAACCCCCTGAATGAGAGCGGCGCTCTCTGTTGAGACCAATGCTCACTCACTTGGGTGCCCGTCGTCAAGAGCAGTGCTCTCGAATGTGTGCGACAATCGCTGGCATGCCCGCCGCCGCCATCCGGGCCCGGGCCCGGGCCGAAATGATCAACGAGATCAAGACGATCGCCCGCCGACACCTCGCGGCGGAGGGGGCAAACCTGTCCCTGCGCGCAGTCGCCCGGGAGATGGGAATGGTCTCCTCGGCGATCTACAGGTACTTCCCAAGCCGGGACGAACTGCTCACCGCGCTGATCGTCGACGGCTACCACGCCCTCGGCGACGCCGCCGAAGCCGCCGACACCGAGGTGGCCGACCGGGCCGACCTGCGGGGCCGGTGGCTCGCCGTCTGCCAGGCGATCCGCCGCTGGGCGCTGTCCAACCCCGCCGAGTACGCCCTGCTCTTCGGCAGCCCGGTGCCCGGGTACGCGGCCCCGCAGGAAACCACCGCCGCGGCGGCCCGGACCCCGGCCGTCCTGATCGGCATCCTCGCCGACGGGCTCGCCACCGGCGCGTTGGCCCGTCCCGACCCGGGAGAGCTGCCCGGTCCCGTCCGATCCGACCTCGCCACCGTCCGCGACCGGCTCTTCCCCGGCCTGCCCGAAGCGCTCCTGGCCCGGGGTGCCACCGCCTGGATCCACTGCTTCGGAGCTGTCAGCTTCGAACTCTTCGGCCAGCTCAACGGCGTGATCGAGGCCCGGGAGGAGTACTTCGACCACCAGACCCGGCAGATGGCCGACCTGATCGGCCTGCCCGACGCGGGATAGCCGACCCGCAGCACCGGCGACCCGCCCGCGTACCCTGGAACGACAGGCGTCCCCAGGTGCCCCCGGCACCCGGGACGCCTTGATCATGAAAGGTGGGTACGTGGCCAACATCGTCAACCTGGACCGGGTGTCCAAGGGCTACGGCGCGGCCGGGCCGCTGCTCACCGAGGTCTCGCTCGGCCTGGAGGACGCCGACCGGATCGGCGTCGTCGGGCTCAACGGCGCCGGCAAGTCCACCCTGCTACGACTGCTGACCCGTACCGAGCAGCCCGATGACGGCCGGGTCACCCACCGCCGCGACCTGCGCGTCGCCTGGCTGCCACAGAACCTCACCCTCAGCCCCGAGGCCACCGTCCGGGACGTCGTGCTCGGCACCGAGTGGCTCGCCGAGAGCATGGGCGCGGAGCACGAATGGGCCGGCGACGCCGGCGTACGCGCCATCCTCGACGGGCTCGGCATGCCGCACCTGGGTCTCGACGCCCCGGTCGGGCCGATGTCCGGTGGTGAGCGCCGCCGGGTGGCGCTCGCCGCCCTGCTGGTCCGCGACGCCGACCTGCTCATCCTCGACGAGCCCACCAACCACCTCGACGTCAGTGGCGTCGACTGGCTGGCCCGGCACCTGCTCAGCCGCAAAGGCGCTCTGGTCGTGGTCACCCACGACCGCTGGTTCCTCGACGCCGTCTGCACCACCACGTGGGAGGTCGCCGACCAGACCGTGCGGGCCTACGAGGGTGGCTACGCCGCCTGGATCCTCGCCCGCGCCGAGCGGGAACGAATCGCCGCCGCCACCGAGGCGCGCCGGCAGAACCTGCTCCGCAAGGAGATCGCCTGGCTGCGCCGTGGCCCCCCGGCCCGCACCTCGAAGCCGAAGTTCCGCATTGACGCGGCCAACGCCCTCATCGCCGACGTGCCGCCGCCGCGCGACACCATGTCGCTGCAACGACTGGCCACCGCCCGGCTCGGCAAGCAGGTCTACGACCTGGAAAACGTCCGGCTGCACGCCGGCCCCAAGACCATCCTCGACGACGTCACCTGGCAGGTCGGCCCCGGCGACCGGGTCGCCATCCTCGGCGCCAACGGCGCCGGCAAGACCACCCTGCTACGGATGCTGGCCGGCGTCACCCGCCCCGACAGCGGACGAATGGCCACCGGCAGCACCGTACGGCCCGCGTTCCTCTCCCAGGAACTCGCCGAGCTGCCCAGCGACCTGCGCGTTCTCGAAGCAGTCGAGGAGGTCGCCCGGCGGGTCCGCCTCGGCGATCGGGAGATCTCCGCCGCCCAGCTCGCCGAGGTGTTCGGCTTCGACGACCGGCGCCTCTGGACTCCGGTCGGTGACCTCTCCGGCGGCGAGCGGCGTCGGCTCCAGATGCTGCGCCTGCTGGCCGGCGAACCGAACGTGCTGCTGTTCGACGAACCCACGAACGACCTCGACACCGACACCCTCGCCGCGCTGGAGGACCTGCTCGACTCCTGGCCCGGGACGATCGTGGTGGCCAGCCACGACCGCTACCTCATCGAGCGGGTCACCGACTCGGCGTACGGCATGTTCGGCGACGGCCGGCTGGTGCACCTGCCCGGTGGTGTCGACGAGTACCTCTCCCGCGCCAACGACCGGCCGGGGCTCGGGCGTACGCCGGCAGCTTCGGCACCAACCACCGCACCCGTCGACGGCGGGATGAGTGCCGCCGAGGCCCGGCAGGCCCGCAAGGAACTGGCCCGTCTCGAACGGCAGGTCGGCAAGTTGGAACAGAAGGAGGCCGCCCTGCTGGACCAGCTCGCCGCCAACGCCACCGACTACACCCGGGTGGCCGAGCTGGACGCCCAGCTCACCCAGGTACGCGGTGAGCGGGAGGAGGTCGAGCAGGCCTGGCTCGCTCTGGCCGACGAGATCCCCGCGAGCTAGACCGTCCCACTCGCCGCCGACGCTGCTTCGACGTGGCGTTCGTGGTACCCCGTGTGCGGCGTCACAGGGTCGGATGCGGGAGAATCGCCGTCGACCCTCACCCAACGGCGTTGGAGACACAGACATGGCCCACACCCCCGTCAACCACCCCGCGCGGCCGATCTACCGGGCGATCGGCGGGCTGATCGGTCTGTACCTGGTGGCCTTCGGTGTGATCGGGCTCCTGACCAGCACCGGCGAGCCCTTCTTCAGCCAGGGCGACACCCAGATCCTGGGGCAGGGCACGAACCTCGGCTTCTCCCTGTTCAACATCGTGGTCGGCGCGATCGTGCTGGCCGGCACCGCGATCGGGCGCAACCTCGACGTGCTGGTCAACCAGTGGTCGGCGTACCTGATCATGGTGGTGAGCCTGGCGGGCCTCGCCTTCATCCGGACCGAGGCCAACATCTTCAACCTCAGCGTCGCCACGGTGATCGTCCAGATGGTGCTCAGCCTGGTGCTGCTGATGGCCGGCATGTACGGCAAGGTCGGTAGCGACGAGGAGCACGAGGCGTGGCAGAAGGCTCGGCTCGTGCTCTGAGGTATCGCTTTTTGGTTCCGGTTGGGGTCTTCGCCGGAGCCCGACCCACTCCGGGCGGTCAGGCTTGATCCCTGCGCGGGTCGGGCTCCGGCGAAGACCTGTCGGGGTTGCGCATCCGTCCGGAGGGCCCGGCCGGGGCGGGGGATCTTGAGGCTGGTTGCGCCTCAGCCAGCCTCGCGGCCGGAGTTGGCGTTTGAGGGACGCGAACCGCGTGGTTGCGGGACAATGTCGTTATTGTTCCGCTTTGCGTGGAGGAACCGATGCCGCACTTTCCGGTCAACCATCCGGCGCGGCCGTTCTACCGGGCGCTGTCCGGTCTGGTCGGGCTCTACATCCTGATCTTCGGTGTCTGGGGGACCGCGCTCACCTGGGGCGACCCGCTGTTCGGTCGGAACGGCAACTGGGCTCTGGGCCTGCGCACCAACCTGGCCTTCTCACTGGCCTCCATCGCCTTCGGGATCGTGCTCATCATCGGCGCGTCCCGGCGAACCAACCTCGGTCACTACATGAATCTCACCGCCGGAGCCGTCTTCCTGGTCACCAGCATCCTGATGATGTCGGTGCTCCAGACCGACGCCAACTTCCTGAACTTCTCCATGTCGACGGTGATCGTCTCGATGCTCTTCGGGCTGATCCTGCTCGGCACCGGCCTCTACGACAAGATCGGCCCGCACGAGGACGCCGAGGCCGAGCGGAACCGCCGGAACCACCCCGTCGCGGAGATCCACCGCCGCTGACGGGTGCGCCGGCGGTCAGCGTCCGGACGCGGTGATCAGGCCCGGCTTGGCCTCCAGATGCGACAACCCGTTCCAGGAAAGATTCACCAGGTGCGCGGCGACCGTCTCCTTGCGCGGCTTACGCACCTCCAGCCACCATCGGCCGGTCAACGCGACCATCCCCACCAACGCCTGCGCGTACAACTCGGCTAGCTTCGGGTCGTAACCGCGGCTGGAGAACTCCGCGCCGAGAATGTGCTCCACCTGGTGCGCCACGTCGTTCATCACGCTGCTGAAGTTTCCGGTCGCCGAGAGCACCGGCGACTCCCGTACCAGCACCCGGAACCCGCTGGTCTCCTCCTCGATGTAGCCGAGCAGGGCCAGCGCGGCCTGCTCCAGCAACTCCCGCGGATGACCTGCGGTAAGTGCCGTGGTGATCCGGTCCAGCAGGGATCGGACCTCCCGGTCCACCACCACCGCGTAGAGCCCCTCCTTGCCGCCGAAGTGCTCGTAGACCACCGGCTTGGAAACCTTCGCACGCGACGCCACCTCCTCGATGGAGGTGGCGTCGAAGCCACGCTCGGCGAAGATCTGCCGACCAATCGAGATCAACTGCTCGCGACGCTGAGCGGCGGACATGCGTACCCGGGACGTCGGCTTGGCCGCTGCGGCGGGCACCGGCCGCCGTCGTTTGCCGCCCTCCACGTGGGAAGTCTCGGCCATCTCGTCACCTCGCTGGCGCTCAGTGACGCCCTGTCGTGGGATGCTGCCTGTTTTCCGCCCGGTCACCCGAACATACTGCCAGGTAACTTGCGGGTTGGCCGCCCGGTTACCGTCCGGGTGGTGGTGGGAAGTCACGATCGCTGCCCACCACAAACGCCAAGCGAGCGTCTCAGGCCGCCGGCTTGGCCAGCTTCGCCGCGATCCGTTCCGGCTTCGGCCAGCGCACGTCCCACGCCGCCCCGACCTTCTCGAACAGCCAGATCACCCGGGCCGAGATGTCGATCTGCCCCCGCAGGACACCGTGCCGGGCACTCGTCGGATCGGCATGGTGCAGGTTGTGCCAGCTCTCCCCGAAGGAGAGCAGCGCGAGGGGCCAGAAGTTCGCCGCCCGGTCGCCGTGGCGCATCATGAACGGCCGCTCCCCGTACACGTGACACACCGAGTTGATCGACCAGGTGACGTGGTGCAGCAACGAGATGCGGACCAGACCGGCCCAGAACAGCGCACTCAACGCGCCCTGCCAGGACCACGTCAGCAACCCGCCCATCAACGCCGGCCCGAGCACCGACACGATCACCAGCACCGGGAAGAACCGGTCCATCCGCCGGATGTCCCGGTCGGCCAGCAGGTCCGGGGCGAAACGCTCCCGGTTGGACAGTTCCCGGCCGAACAGCCAGCCCATGTGCGCGTGGAACAACCCCTTGATCAGACCCCGTACGGTGGTGCCGAACCGCCACGGCGAGTGCGGATCCCCCTCCAGGTCGGAGAAGGCGTGGTGCCGCCGGTGGTCGGCCACCCACTGAATGATCTCGCCCTGCACGGCGAGTGAGCCCGAGGCGGCCATCGCGATGCGCAGCCACCGCTTCGCCTTGAACGAGCCATGGGTGAAGTAGCGGTGGTAGCCGACCGTGATGCCCAGGCCGGACAGCACGTACCAGAAGGCTGAGATGCCCACGTCGACCCAGCTGAGCCAGCCACCCCAGGCCACCGGCACGGCGGCGATCAGCGCCGCGAACGGGATAACCACGAAGGACCACAGCGCGATCAGAATGCCGCGTGACTGGGTGCCCTGGGTGAGGGGCTTCGGACTGGTCGGCTGCGGGCCGAGAACGGCGGCGGACATGGCACCTCGCAGGGGACGATCGGTTCGCAATCTACGCCTACGTCACCGTAACTTAAGGGCCCGGTAGATCACATCAGACAGGGACACGAATGGATGCCTGATGTGTCGTACGTTCGTCCTAACCTGCACCCCATGACTGGTTTCGACGCCACCGAAGTGCGCCGACTGCGCACCGAGGAGCAGCTGTCGGTCCGGGAGATCCGGGCTCGCACCGGCCTCGGCCGTAACCGGATCTACGAGATGCTGCGGGGCATCCCCGCGCCGGACCGGGTCCGACGCCCCAGGGCAAAGGACGACCTGCGCGCGGAGGCGGTGGCGCTGCGCTCGTCGGGCCGTCCGGTGCCGGAGATCGCGCGGCAGCTCGGGGTGAGCCGGTCGACGGCTTACCTCTGGGTCCGGCACCTCCCGCTCGAACGCGATCCCGAGGAGGAGCGCCAGCGCCGGCGTGCCCACTCGAAGTTGATGACTGATGCACAGTGGAATGAGCATCGTCGGGCCCGCGACGCCGCGCGGGCCGCGACGGTGGACGCCGCCGCCGCTTGGGTCAAGAACCTGCGCTACCGCGACCTCGTGCTGGTCGGCGCGGCCCTCTACTGGGCTGAGGGCAGCAAAGCCAAGCCCTGGCGGCCACACGACTGCCGGGTCCGTTTCGTGAACAGCGACCCCGTGTTGGTCACCCTGTTCATTGAGTTCGTGGAGGCATTGGGCGAACGGCGGGAGGCGCTGCGCTATCGGGTCGCGATCCACGAGTCGGCCGACGCCGCCGAGGCGGTCGGCTGGTGGGCCGACCAGATCGGTGTGTCGGCTGAGGTGTTCCAGCCCTCGACCATGAAGCGACATCGCCCGACAACCGTGCGCCGCAACACGGGAGAGTCCTATCGGGGTTGTCTGAGTGTCGAGGTGCCTCGGTCCCGCCGGTTGTATTGGAAGATCGAAGGGATCATGAAGGGCATGGCCGATGGCGTCCGGACGGCGGGACGCTAAGGTGTAGGGGTCCAGCTAGCGACAGCTTTTGTCCGTTTTAGCCCGTCCCGGGTCGTCTAATGGCAGGACGTCAGGTTTTGGTCCTGATTATAGGGGTTCGAATCCTCTCCCGGGAGCTTTTGCTGATCTGTGGCTGATGTCTGGTTAGCATGGCCGCGAGACTGTCCGCGTTCCGACGGGAGCCACGTCGTGCCCGAGCCCCACACCCGTACCGTCGTCGTACTCGCCGCCGGTGAGGGCAAGCGGATGAAGTCCTCGTTGCCCAAGGTCCTGCATCCGCTGCTCGGTCGGACGCTGGTGGGCCACGTGCTCAACGCCGCCGATCCGCTGGCTGCGGCGCGCACCCTGGTGGTGGTCGGGCACGGCGCCGACCAGGTCCGCGCCCACCTCGCCGGGATCGCCCCCGAGGCCACCGCGGTGCACCAGGCGGAGCAGCTCGGCACCGGGCACGCGGTGCGGATCGCGCTGGAGGCCGCCCCGGAGGTCACCGGCACGGTGGTGGTGCTCAACGGCGATGTGCCGTTGCTGCGACCCGAGACGGTCGGTGCGCTGGTGGCGGCCCACGAGAGCGAGGGCGCAGCGGCGACCGTGCTCGCGGCGGAGGTGCCGGACCCGACCGGGCTCGGACGCATCGTGCGGGACGCGGCGGGCCGGTTGGAGCAGATCGTCGAGCAGCGTGACGCCACTCCCGCGCAGCTGGCTGTCCGGGAGATCAACGCCGGGATCTACGCGTTCGACGCAACCCGGCTGCGGGACGTGCTCGGCAAGCTGTCGACCGACAACGACCAGGGCGAGGAGTACCTCACCGACGTCTTCAAGATGCTGGTCTCCGCCGGCGAGCCGGTGGGGGTGCACCTGGCGGTCGACCACACCGAGACGCTCGGCTGCAACGACCGGGTGGAGCTGGCGGCGCTGCGCCGGCTGCTGCGTGACCGGGTCAACGAGCGGTGGATGCGGGCCGGCGTCAGTCTGCTCGACCCCGACACCACCTGGATCGACGTGACGGTGGCCCTGGACCGCGACGCGGTGGTGGATCAGAACACCCAGCTACGTGGCGGTTCGGTGGTCGGGAGCGGCGCGGTGGTCGGGCCGGACGTGACGTTGATCGACACGGTGGTCGGGCCCGGCGCGACGGTGCTGCGCAGCCACGCGGTCGGTGCCGAGGTGGGGCCGGGCGCCAGCGTCGGGCCGTACGCGTACCTGCGGCCGGACGCACGGCTGGCGGAGCGGTCGAAGGTCGGCACCTTCGTCGAGGTGAAGAACTCCGAGCTGGGCGCCGGCGCAAAGGTGCCGCACCTGTCGTACGTGGGTGACGCCACGATCGGAGCGCGGGCGAACATCGGCGCGGCGACGATCTTCGTGAACTACGACGGGGTGAACAAGCACCGCACCGTGGTCGGCGAGGCGGCGTTCGTGGGCTGCGACACGAGCCTGATCGCACCGGTCGAGGTGGGTGCCGGGGCGTACGTGGCGGCGGGTAGCGCGATCAGCAAGGACGTGCCGCCGGGGGCGTTGGGGCTGACCCGGGCGCCGCAGCGCAGCGTCGAGGGCTGGGTGGCGCGCAAGCGCGCGGGCACTGCTTCCGCCGAGGCGGCCGAGCGTGCCCTTCGGGGTGGGCAGGGTGCTCCGGCCGCGACGCCCTCCGCAAGCGAAGGTGAGGCAATCCACGGCACCGCCGAGTCGGTGGGCGGTACGCCCGGGCCGGGAGATACTGCAACCGAATAGTCCCCGGCCGACCACCACCGCAGGCCGGGTACCGCCGACCGAATACGGGAGCAGACGGGCCCATGGGCAGCATCGTCGCCGAAAACCGCAAAAGCCTGATGCTCTTCTCCGGACGTGGTTTTCCGGAGTTGGCCAAGGAGATCGGTGAGGTGCTCGGCGTCGCGCCGACGCCGGCCGACGCGTACGAGTTCGCCAACGGCGAGATCTTCGTACGGTTCAAGGACTCGGTACGTGGTTCGGACGCCTTCGTGGTGCAGTCGGTCACGCACGGGGTGAACACGTGGGTCATGGAGACCCTGATCATGGTGGACGCGCTGAAGCGTGGTTCGGCCAAGCGGATCACGGTCGTCCTGCCGTTCTATCCGTACTCCCGCCAGGACAAGAAGCACCGCGGCCGGGAGCCGATCTCGGCGCGGCTGGTCGCCGACCTGTTGAAGACGGCCGGGGCGAACCGCATCCTCACCGTGGACCTGCACACCGCGCAGATCCAGGGTTTCTTCGACGGCCCGGTGGACCACCTCTTCGCGATGGACATCCTGGCCGAGTATGTGGAGCGCAAGTACGCGGGCCGGCCGATGACGGTGGTCGCGCCGGACTCGGGCCGGGTACGGGTGGCCGAGCGGTGGACGGACCGGCTGGGTGGTTGCCCGCTGGCGTTCATCCACAAGACCCGGGACCCGATGAAGCCGAACCAGGTGGTGGCGAACCGGGTGGTCGGTGAGGTCGAGGATCGGGTCTGCCTGATCGTCGACGACATGATCGACACGGGTGGCACGATCTGCCGGGCGGCGGACATCCTGAAGGAGTCGGGGGCGGCGGACGTGATCGTGGCGTCCACCCACGCGTTGCTGTCCGACCCGGCGACGGAGCGGTTGAAGAACAGCCCGATCAGCGAGGTCGTGGTGACCAACACGCTCCCGCTGCCGCCGGAGAAGCAGCTCGACAAGCTCACCGTGCTGTCGATCGCACCGCTGCTGGCCCGGGCGATCCGCGAGGTCTTCGACGACGGCTCGGTGACCACGCTTTTCGGTGGGCTGAGCTGAGCGCGATTCACGACTGAGTCGGCTGGGCGGGGTGTCCGGGCGGGTACGGGGACTGCCGGAAACCCGGGAAACCGCTCGGGTAGACTGGTGCGGTTGCCACGGCGAGGGTGCCCTGCGGGCTGCTGAGAAGCGCCGCACGGAGGCACCGTGATCGACGCGGTGCTCCGGGCAGTCTGCTGACGCATGAGCCCCTGCGAGCCCCCCGCCCAGCACCGCCAGACGACAAGCTGCCGCAGCGAAGCATCAGGAGTTTCCCCGTGTCCGAGGTAAAGATCAGCGCCGAGCCCCGCACCGAGTTCGGCAAGGGTGGTGCCCGCCGTACCCGCCGGGCCGGCATGGTGCCCGCCGTGCTGTACGGCCATGGCGAGAAGCCCAAGCACATCGCATTGCCGGCCCGCGAGTTCGCGGCGGCCATTCGTAACGGTGGTGCCAACCAGCTCCTCGCGCTGGACATCAGCGACGGCACGCAGGCGCTGGCGCTGCCGAAGGCGATCCAGCGGGACCCGATCAAGGACACCTTCGAGCACGTCGACCTGCTGCTGGTGCGTCGCGGCGAGAAGGTCACCGTGGATGTCCCGGTCCAGCTCACGGGTGAGGCCGCGCGCGACACGCTGATCGTGCACGACCACGACACCCTCTCGGTGAGCGCCGACGCGACCAAGGTGCCGGATCACCTGGAGGCTTCGATCGAGGGCGCCGAGCCGGGTTCCCAGGTCACCGCCGCTGACGTGACGCTGCCGGCGGGTGTGGAGCTGGCCGGTGACCCGCAGATGTTGATCGCTTCGATCACCGCCGCGCCGACCGCCGAGCAGCTGGAGTCGACGCTGCCCGAGGTCGAGGAGGCCACCGAGGAGGCCGAGGCCGAGGTCGGCGAGGTCACCGAGGGCGCTGCCGAGGCACCGTCCGCCGAGGGCGAGGCGGGCACCGAGGCTCGTACCGAGGCCTGACAGCCTCTCAGTTCTGCGGCAGGCGTCCCCGGGTTCTTCGGGGGCGCCTGTCGGCGTATCGGATGATCGGCGGCGTGGGCGGTGGTTGGCCGCCGGCGCGAGCGGGAGGGGCGGGCGGTGACGGACGAGACCGGGCCGTGGCTGGTGGTCGGCCTGGGTAACCCGGGTCGGGAGTACGCGGGCAACCGGCACAACGTCGGGTTCATGGTCGCAGACCTGCTGGCTGGTCGGCTGGCTGGGAAGTTCGGCCGGCATCGGCGGGCGGTGGCGGAGGTCGCGGAGGGGCGGCTGGGGTTGGGCGGGCCGAAGCTGGTGCTGGCCAAGCCGCTGACCTACATGAATCTGTCCGGCGGGCCGGTGGCCAGCCTGGCGCAGTTCTACAAGGTGCCGCCGGGTCGGGTGATCGCGGTGCACGACGAGCTGGACATCGGCTACGGCCAGGTGCGGGTCAAGTGCGGCGGTGGTGAGGGCGGGCACAACGGCCTGCGGTCGATGTCGAAGTCGTTGGGCACGAAGGATTACGTGCGGGTGCGGTTCGGGATCGGTCGACCGCCGGGGCGGCAGGATCCGGCGGACTATGTGCTGTCGGATTTCGGCACGGCGGAACGCAAGGAGTTGGACTTTCTGGTGGACCGCGCCGCGGACGTGGTGGAATCCGTGGTCAGCCGGGGTGTGGAGCCGACTCAGAACCTCTATCACGGGGTCTAGCGCAGGTGCCGGGGAGCTCGCTCGACGTCGGCCTCGGCGTCACGGAGGTTCCGACACACGTTTCGGGGGCGAACTGCGGCGGTCGGGTCCGCCGGTGGCCCGGTAGTCTGCGGGTTCGGCGGTCGGGGCGGGGGCCGGCCGCTCGGCGTACGCGGATCGTGGCGACGGGAGCGGAAGCATGAGCGGTCCACCGATGATCGACGGGGCGTTCGCGCGGTGGCTGGCGGATCGTGCCGGGCAGGCGCTGCTGGGCCTGCGGGCGGAGATGGGGTTCGCCGATGCCGGTGCGTTGAAGTCGGCGGGAGACAAGGTCTCGCATGACCTGATCCGTACCGAATTGGCGAAGTGGCGCCCGGGTGACGCGGTGCTCTCCGAGGAGGACGAGGGTTCCCGGCTGGCGTGGGCGGCCGAGGTGAACACCGGCGCGGTTTCGCGGTTGACCGCCGACCGGGTCTGGATCATCGACCCGTTGGACGGTACGCGGGAGTTCAGCGAGGAGGGGCGCGCGGACTGGGCGGTGCACGTGGCGCTCTGGGCGCGTAACGCCACCACCTCGCATGGTCTGGTCGCCGGCGCGGTCGGGCTGCCGGCGCAGCATCGGGTGCTGGGTACGGATCTGCCCCCGGCCTATCCACCGATGACGCCGGAGGCGGCGACGGCGGGCGGTGCGGGGCGGTTGCGGTTGGCGGCCAGCCGCAGTCGGCCGCCGGTGTTCCTGACCGATCTCGCGGAGGAGGTCGGGGCGCAGTTGGTGCCGATGGGCTCGGCCGGGGCGAAGATCGCGGCGGTGGTGACAGGTGAGGTGGATGCGTACATCCATGCCGGCGGGCAGTACGAGTGGGATTCGGCGGCGCCGGTCGCTGTGGCGACGGCCACCGGACTGCACGCTTCCCGGATCGATGGTTCTGCGCTGAAATACAACGAGGCGGATCCGCGCCTGCCGGACCTGTTGGTGTGCCGTAAGGATCTCGCCAGCCGGTTACTTGCGGCGTTGCATCGGCATTGCGGGTAGCCTGTCGCTACTTCCTGACATCCCCGACCGGAAAGGTCTGGAAAGCGGATGACCGAGCGAATCGAGCCGGTGTCATGACCAGCGCTGCGTACCAGGTCACCCATCTCGACGCGCTGGAGGCGGAGAGCATCTTCGTGATGCGCGAGGTGGTCGCCGAGTTGGAGCGGCCGGTGCTGCTCTTCTCCGGTGGCAAGGACTCGATCGTCATGCTCCGGCTGGCGCAGAAGGCGTTCGCGCCGGGTCACATTCCGTTCCCGGTGATGCACGTCGACACGGGTCACAACTTCCCGGAGGTGCTCGACTACCGCGATCGGCGGGTGGCCGAGCTGGGCCTGCAACTGGTGGTGGCCAGCGTGCCGGAGGCCCTGGCCAGTGGTCTGGTCCGGGAGTCCGCGGACGGGACGCGTAACCGGATCCAAACGCCGGTGTTGCTGGAGGCGGTGGAGAAGCACCGGTTCAACGCCCTCTTCGGCGGGGCACGGCGGGATGAGGAGAAGGCCCGGGCGAAGGAGCGGATGTTCAGCTTCCGGGACGAGTTCGGCCAGTGGGATCCGAAGAACCAGCGGCCGGAGCTGTGGGCGCTCTACAACGGCCGGCATCATCCGGGCGAGTCGATCCGGGTGTTCCCGCTGTCCAACTGGACGGAGTTGGACGTGTGGCACTACATCGCCCGCGAGCGGATCGAGTTGCCGTCGATCTACTACGCGCACGAGCGTGAGGTGGTCGAGCGTGACGGGATGCTCTACGCGGTGAACGAGTTCCTGCCGGCGCGGGCCGGTGAGGAGCGGTTCAAGGCCCGGGTGCGGTACCGCACGGTGGGCGACGCCTCCTGCACGGCGGCGGTGCGCTCGGACGCGGACACGGTCGAGAAGGTCATCGAGGAGGTCGCCGCGACCCGGATCACCGAGCGTGGCGCGACCCGGGGTGACGACCGGGTCAGCGAGGCCGCGATGGAGGACCGCAAGCGGGAGGGCTACTTCTGATGAGCACCGAGACCCTGGACGCCGCTCCCGTGGCCGAGGGCCGACCGATGGATCTGTTGCGTTTCGCCACGGCCGGGAGTGTGGACGACGGCAAGTCGACCCTGATCGGTCGGCTGCTCTACGACACGAAGTCGCTGTTCACCGACCAGTTGGCGGCGGTCGAGGCGGTCAGCGCGGCCCGCGGTGACGAGTACACCAACCTGGCGTTGCTCACCGACGGCCTGCGGGCCGAGCGGGAGCAGGGCATCACCATCGACGTGGCGTACCGCTACTTCGCCACGCCTCGGCGCAAGTTCATCATCGCCGACACCCCCGGGCACATCCAGTACACCCGGAACATGGTCACCGGGGCCTCCACCGCCGACCTGGCGCTGATCCTGGTGGATGCCCGCAAGGGGCTGGTCGAGCAGTCCCGCCGGCATGCCTTCCTCTGCTCGCTGTTGCGGGTGCCGCACCTGGTGCTCTGCGTCAACAAGATGGATCTGGTCGACTACTCGCAGGAGGTCTTCGAGCGGATCGCCGACGAGTTCACCGCGTTCGCCGCGAAGCTGGACGTGCCGGATCTGACGGTGGTGCCGATCTCCGCGTTGCGGGGCGACAACATCGTCAGCCGCTCGGAGAACATGCCCTGGTACGAAGGCCCGGCATTGCTGCATCACCTGGAGCGGGTGCACATCGCCAGCGACCGTAACCTGGTCGACGTCCGCTTCCCGGTGCAATACGTCATCCGCCCGCAGTCGACCACGGTCACCGATTACCGGGGTTACGCGGGTCAGGTGGCCTCGGGGGTGCTCAAGCCGGGTGACGAGGTGATGGTGCTGCCCTCGGGCTTCACCAGCCGGATCGCCGCGGTGGAGACCGCCGACGGGCCGGTCGCGGAGGCGTTCCCGCCGATGTCGGTGACGGTACGCCTGGAGAACGAGATCGACATCTCGCGTGGTGACATGATCTGCCGGCCGAACAACGCGCCGGCGGTGGCGCAGGACATCGAGGCGATGGTCTGCTGGATGGACGAGACGCGTCCGTTGCAGGTGGGCGGCAAGTACTCGATCAAGCACACGACCCGTGCGGCGCGCGCCATCGTGCGGGGCCTGCACTACCGTCTCGACATCAACTCGCTGCACCGCGACGAGTCGGCCAACGAGTTGCGGCTCAACGAGATCGGTCGGGTCCGCCTGCGGACCACCATCCCGCTGCTGGCCGACGAGTACCGCCGTAACCGCACCACCGGCGGGTTCATCGTCATCGACGAGGCCACCAACCGCACCGTCGGCGCCGGCATGATCGTCGAAACCCCCTGACCCGAACCCGGTGACTCTCTAGTTGATCAAGAAATTTTGGTCGGGATCGCGCGCGATCCCGACCAAAACTTCTTGATCAACGCGTAGTGGGGTCAGTGCAGGCGGGTGGCGCCGGAGGCGGGGGTGGCGGGGGTGACGGTGGGGGTGGTGAAGGCGCGGTTGGCGTAGGCGGCGGTGATGGCGGCGGCGACCCGGTCGGACTGGTCGGCCTCGACCAGGGCCAGCACGCAGCCGCCGAAGCCACCACCGGTCATCCGCGCGCCGAGCGCCCCGGCGGCCAGCGCGGCCTCGACCGCGACGTCCACCTCGGGGACGGTGATGGCGAAGTCGTCCCGCATGGAGGCGTGCGAGGCGGTGAGCAGCGGCCCGATCTGCCGGACCTGCCCGTCGCGCAGCAGCGCCACGGTGTCGAGTACCCGCTGGTTTTCGGTGACCACGTGACGAACCCGGCGGCGGGTCTCGTCGTCGGGGAGCCGGGCGAGCGCGTCGTCGAGGTTGGCGGGCGGCACGTCACGCAGGGCGGGTACGTCGAGCAGCGCGGCTGCCTTCTCACAGCTGGCGCGGCGGGCCGCGTACTCGCCGTCGGCGTGCCGGTGCGGGGCTCGACTGTCGATCACCAGGATCGCGAGGCCGGCACCGTCGAGGTCGAACGGGATGTGTTCGACCTGCTCGGTGCGGCAGTCGAGGAAGAGGGCGTGTCCGGTCCGGCAGCGGATCACCGCCGACTGGTCCATGATGCCGGTGGGCGCGCCGACGTACTGGTTCTCGGCGCGCTGGGCCAGCCGGGGCTGCTGTTCGGCCGGCAGCGCCAACCCGCCCAGGTCGACAAGCGCCGCGAGCACAGCAGCCTCAAGTGCGGCCGAGGAGGAGAGCCCGGCGCCGAGCGGCACGTCGGAGGCGATGGCCAGCCGGGCGCCGGGCACGGGGTGTCCCGCCTCCCGCAGCGCCCACACCACGCCGGCCACGTACGCCGCCCAGCCGGTCACTCCGCCGGGGCGGGTCACCTCGTCGGTGCCGAAGCTGACCGTCTCGCCGGTCAGCTCGGAGCAGACCGTCCAGCTGCCGGTCGGCTGCGGCGAAGCCGCGACGACGGTACGCATCGGGAGCGCGAACGGCAGCACGAACCCGTCGTTGTAGTCGGTGTGCTCGCCGATCAGGTTGACCCGGCCGGGAGCCGCCCAGCGGCCGGCGGGTGCCCGACCGTACGCGTGCTGGAAGCAGGTGGTGGCGCGGTCGGCCACCTCGTCGGGGTGGATGGTCACGGGCGGTCCAGAACCTGCGCGCGGTAGAAGGCCCAGGCGTCGGTGACCATGTCGTGCAGGGTGGGTTTGCGGGGTTCCCAGCCCAGTTCGGCGCGGGCCAGGGCGGAGGAGGCGACCAGTTCGGCCGGGTCGCCCTCGCGGCGGGGCGCCACCTCGACCGGCACCGGGTGCCCGGTGACCTCGCGGACGACCTCGACCACCTGCCGGTTGGTGAAACCGTTGCCGTTGCCGAGGTTGTAGATGCGGTGTTGTCCGCCGGTCGCCGCGTCCAGGGCGAGCAGGTGGGCCCGGGCCAGGTCGGAGACGTGGATGTAGTCGCGGACGCAGGTGCCGTCGACGGTGGGGTAGTCGTCGCCGAAGAGTTGCAGCTTGTCCCGCCGGTCGGCGGCCACCTCCAGCGCGATCGGGATGAGGTGGGTCTCGGGGTCGTGTCGTTCGCCCAGTACCACGTCACCGTCGAGGTGAGCACCGGCGACGTTGAAGTAGCGCAGCGAGACGGCGGCCAGGCCGTGTCCGATCGCCTCGGCGGTGAGCATCATGTCGGCGGCGAGCTTCGTCGCCCCGTACGTGTTGGTGGGGGCCTTGACGGCGGTCTCCGTGATGGGCAGTTCGGTGGGATTGCCGTAGACGGCGGCGGTGGACGAGAACACCAGCCGCGGCACGCCGGCGGCCCGCACCGCGTCGATAAGCGCCAGGGTGCCGACGGTGTTGTTGTGCCAGTACCGCTCGGGGGCGACCATCGACTCGCCGGCGGCGATCAGCGCGGCGAAGTGCAGTACCCCGTCGAAGCCGGCCTGCGGGGTGAGCACCCTGGCCGCGTCGTGGATGCCGGCCTCGACGTGGGTGGCGTCGGGGGCGAGCGCGGCCCGGTGACCGGTGCGCAGGTCGTCCAGCACGACCACCTCGTGCCCGGCGTCGAGCAGCATCCGGGTCACCACGCTGCCGATGAAACCGGCCCCGCCGGTGACGAGCAGTTTCACGTCGTTCCTCCCGCCTGGCCAACACGGTCGCGGCCTTGGTGGTCACCCTACGGCCCGGGGCTGGCTACCATCACTCCCATGCGGGCCTCGCGTCGGCGCATACCCCGACGGCGTGGCCACGACCCGCACCGCCGTCAGCCGGGACCTGTGGCCAGAGCGGTCGCCCGGGTCGTGGTCCGGGCCGCCGACGGTGCCCTGCGGCTCGTCACCGACCTGCTCGGTGCCGGCCCGACCGCCGGCCGGGAACGGATCAGTATGGCGGAACTGCGGGACCTGGTCGCCGCCAACACGGTCCTGGATCCGGTGGAGCAGCGCATCATCGACGACGTGCTGGTGGCCGGTGCGAGCCTGGTACGCGAGGTGATGATGCCCCGCACCGAGGTGGTGTTCCTCTCCGCGGCGCTGACGATCGCCGAGGCGGAGCCGCTGGTGCGGGCCGGTCCGCACACCCGCTACCCGGTGGTCGACGGCACCCACGATGACGTGGTCGGTGTGGTGCATCTGCGAGACCTGCTGCTCGGCCCGGACCGGGCGCCGGGCACCACGGTCGGTCAACTGGCTCGCGAGGTCAAGCGGCTGCCGGCCAGTAAACGGGTGCTCGCCGCGTTGACCGAGATGCGACGGGAGGGGCATCACCTGGCGGTGGTGGTCGACGAGTATGGCGGCACCGCCGGCATCGTCACCTGCGAGGACCTGATCGAGGAACTCGTCGGTGAGATCCATGACGAGTACGCGGACGTCCCCGAGCCCGCGTACACCGGGCTGCCGGCGGTGGTGGACGGTCGGCTCAATCTCGCCGACTTCGCCGAACGCACGGGCGTTGCCCTGCCGACGGGTCCGTACGAGACGGTGGGCGGGTTCGTGATGGCCGCGCTGGGACGGCTGCCGGCGCCGGGTGACGAGATACCGGTCCCCGCCGAGTCGGCGCAGACGTCGGCCGGCGGCTGGCTGCTCCGGGTGTTGACCCTGGAGGGTCGACGGGTGGCCCGGCTGGCGGTCACCGTCGCGCGCCTGCCCGAGCAGCGGCGCGAGGTGGTCCCGGCGGCCGACCGGGCCCGACCCGCCGGCCCGTCATGACGTACGCCGGGCCAGCTGACAGAATTGCCGGCATGTCCGACGTTCCCGTCCGCCCCCGCGTCTTTTCCGGCATCCAGCCGACGGCCGATTCGTTCCATCTCGGCAACTACCTCGGCGCGGTGCGGCACTGGGTGGCGTTGCAGGAGTCGCACGACGCTTTCTACTGCGTGGTCGACCTGCACGCCATCACCGCCGGGCACGATCCGAAGGTGCTGCACCAGCGTTCCCGGGTGGCCGCCGCGCAGCTGCTCGCGGTCGGCCTGGATCCGGAACGCTGCACCCTGTTCGTGCAGTCCCAGGTGCCCGAGCACGCCCAGCTGGCATGGGTGCTGGGCTGCATCACCGGGTTCGGCGAGGCCAGCCGGATGACCCAGTTCAAGGACAAGTCGCAGAAGCAGGGCAACGAGCGGGCCAGCGTCGGCCTGTTCACCTACCCGATCCTGCAGGCCGCCGACATCCTGCTCTACCAGGCCAACGCCGTACCGGTCGGCGAGGACCAGCGCCAGCACCTGGAGCTTTCCCGGGATCTGGCGCAGCGGTTCAACTCGCTGTTCGGCCGGACTTTCACGGTCCCGGCACCGCACATCGTCAAGGCCACGGCGAAGATCACCGACTTGCAGGACCCGACCGCCAAGATGTCGAAGTCCTCCTCCTCGCCGGGCGGCATCGTCGACCTGCTTGAGGACCCGGCGCGTTCGGCGAAGAAGATCCGGTCGGCGGTCACCGACACCGGCCGGGAGATCGTCTTCGACGAGGCCACCAAGCCGGGTATCTCAAACCTGCTCACCATCTTCTCGGCGTTGAGCGGTCGGGGCATCGACGACCTGGTCGCGGCGTACGACGGTAAGGGCTACGGCGACCTGAAGAAGGACCTCGCCGAGGTGGTCCGGGAATTCGTCAGCCCGATCCAGCAGCGCACCCGTTCGTATCTCGACGACCCCGCCCAGTTGGACAAGCTCCTCGCCGCCGGCGCGGAGAAGGCCCGCGCGGTGGCGGCACCGACATTGCGGACCGCGTACGAGCGGGTCGGTTTCTTTCCACCCGTACGCGGCGAGTGAGCGTCCGAGCGGGGGCGGCGGTGCGGGCAGGGGCCGATGGCCGGAGGGGTGGCGTGCAGCGTGGAGCAGGGGACCGAAGCGCCAGCGGTCGGTGACAGCGTCCAGATCGGCATCGCGGTCGACATTCCGGAGCCGTGGGGCAGTCTGCTGACCCGGCGTCGGCTGGAGGCCGGTGACCCGAACGCGGTGCCGGCCCACGTCACCCTGCTCGGGCCGACCGAGATCCCGGTGAGCGGGTTGCCGGCCGTGGAGCGGCACCTCGCCCGGGTTGCCGCCGCTCATCTACCGTTCAGCCTGCATCTGCGCGGCACCGGTACCTTCCGGCCGGTGACCCAGGTGGTGTTCGTCGCGGTCGCCGCCGGCATCAGCGAATGCGAACTGCTCGCCGCCGCGATCAACGCCGCCCCGCAGCTACGCCGGGAGCTTCGGTTTCCCTACCATCCGCATGTGACGGTCGCTCAGGACGTCGCGCCGGAGGCCCTGGACAAGGCGTACGAGGACCTGGCGGACTTCTCCGCGATGTTCGAGGTGGACCACTTCACCCTCTTCTCGCACAGCGGGCAGGCGCGCTGGCAGCCACGCCGGGACTTCCGACTGGGCGGCTGACCGCCCCGGCCGGCACGTCGGGTACCTCTGACACGGCGACGACGGATCGGTGAGGATGACGACGTGAACGTTCTGGGGCGGGTCGAGGCGGCCGTCGACAGTCGGCTGACCGCCGCGCGCCGCCGCTCCCCTGCCTTCGGTCACCTGTGGCGTGCCGGGGTGCTCTACACCGATCTCCAGGGCGGCCGGCTGGCCGCCGCGATCGCCTACTACGGCTTCTTCGCGGTCTTCGCGCTGGCCCTGGTCGCGTACGCGATCTTCGGCGCGATACTGGAGGACAACTACGAGGTGAGCGCGGCGGCGGAGGAGTTCCTCGGCGAGAACCTGCCGTTCCTCGATCCGGCCCAGGTCGCCGACAGCAGCGGCACCGCCGGGGTGGTCGGTCTGTTGATCCTGGTGTTGACCGGGATCGGCTGGGTGGAGGCGATCCGTTCCTCGCAGCGGCTGATCCACGGGCTCAACCAGCACCCGGGCAACCTGGTCGTGCGCCGCCTGGTCGACCTGGGTGTGCTGTTGGTCGTCTTCGTGCTGCTTGGCCTCTCGGTGGCGGCCGTGGACGCGTTGGAGACGCTGCTGCGGTTCCTGTTGCGCAGCACCGGCTCGTTTGCGCTCACCACGGTCAGTGCGCTGCTCAGCGTGCTGGTCAACGCGGTACTGGCCACGCTGCTGCTGGTTGCGGTCCCTCGGGTGCGGATGAGTCGGTCCCGGCTGCGGCCGGTGGTGCTGATCGTCGCGGTCGGCATCACCCTGCTCAACACCGTCGGCCGGTTCTGGGTGGGCCGGGTAGAACACAACCCCGCGTACACGGTGGTGGCCACCGCCGTCGGGCTGCTGGTCTATCTCTACCTGCTCAACCAGCTGGTGCTCTTCGGCGCCGCGCTGGCGGCGACGAGCCGGCGCGGGCGGACGGTGGACCTGGCCGGTCGACGTCCGCCGGTCGACCTTGACGTGGACACCGATCCCGGCACACCCGGCGGGGCGGGCTGAGCCGCTGATCCGGCCGGCTGAACGTTCCGCCGAACCCACCCCCACCTGCCCGGACACCGACGATGATGGGGATCGTGGGGGCACTCGTGACGTTGGACCTGCCGGCCGACTCGCCGATGCTGGAGCTGCCGTGGATCATCACGTTCGGTCCGCTCAGTGACGCCGACGAGTGGGAGCCGGTGGTGTGCGGCCCGTACGAGCGACCGCACGCGTTGGCGTTGGCCGAGGCGGTGGTCGCCGACGAACAGCTGATGGCGGTGGTGGAACCGCTGGTGCCGGCGGTGTCGCTGGAGCAGATCCGGGGCGAGATCGCCGCCGCGCAACTCGCCGCGCAGGACGAGGTGGCGCGGGTGGACCAGGCCGACCTCTACGGCGACTACGAGGACACCATCGACGAGGAGGAGTTGGAGGCGGCCGAGCACGACCGGGCCGCCGGCCCGCTGGCGGTGCCGGACGCGGCCGAACTGCGTGCCGGGCTCGCCCGGATCGCGGCCCAGCTCACCAGCGGCTGAACCGGTCGATAGGTGGCCGAAACACAGGTGCCGGTGCCCCGGGGGATCGCCCCGAGGACACCGGCACCGTCGCACCCCCCACCACAAGGGGTCGTGCCCAGCCGCCCGGCGGCGCGGAGCACGCCGGACGGCCGAGTCGATGGCGGGCTTACCCGGTCAGTTCCGCTCGAACCAGACCGCCGCGTCGACCGGCAGCAGGTGGCCGCCGTCGCGTTCGGTGAGCGTCGCGCTGGCGACGAGCGGCGTGCCGTACCCGTCGATCACCACCGGCGCGTCGCTGATGTTGACCACGCAGGTCAGTACGGTGTCGCCGGCCTCGCGTTGGAAGGCGAGCACCCCCGGGCCGGACTCCAGCCAGGTGATGCCCCCGAGGCCGGCCAGCGCCGGATGGGTGTGGCGGATCCGTAGCGCCGCGCGGTACAGCTCCAGTGTGGAACCGGGCGTGCCGGTCTGCGCGCCCACCGAGAGGGCACGCCAGGTCGTCGGGGCGGGCAGCCAGCTCAACTCGCTGCCGGCCGGCCCGAAGCCGTACGGCGCCAGGTCGCCGCTCCACGGGATCGGAACCCGGCAGCCGTCCCGGCTCTCGCCGGTGCGCAGGAAGGCCGGATCCTGTCGCAGCTCGTCGGGTAGGTCGAGCACCTCGGGCAGGCCCAGTTCCTCACCCTGGTAGAGGTAGGCGCAGCCGGGCAGGGCGAGCATCAGCAGCGCGGCGGCCCGGGCGCGGCGCAGCCCGATCTCGCCGTCGCCGTAGCGGGTGACGTGCCGCTGCCGGTCGTGGTTGGACAGCACCCAGGTGGTCGGGGCGCCGACGATCGTCGACTCGGCCAACGCCGTGTCGATCACCTTGCGGAACGAGTCGGCCGACCAGGTGGCGTCGAGGAAGTCGAAGCTGAAAGCCTGGTGCAGTTCGTCCGGGCCGATGTAGCGCGCCAGCCGCTGCGGCGTCTCGGCCCACGCCTCGGCGACGGCCATCCGGCCGCCCGGGTAGCTGTCCAGGATGGGTCGCCAGGCGCGGTAGATGTCGTGCACCTCGTCCTGGTCGAAGTAGGGCAGCCGACCCTTGCCGAGCAGTTCGGACTGGCGCTGGCCGGTGGTCATCGAGTTGAACCCGACGTCCGGCAGGCCCTCGGCCTTGATCATGCCGTGGGCCACGTCGATCCGGAATCCGTCGACGCCCCGGTCCAGCCAGAAGCGGAGGATGTCCTCGAACTCGGTGCGTACCTCGGGGTGCCGCCAGTTCAGGTCGGGCTGGGCGGGGTCGAACAGGTGCAGGTACCACTGGCCGTCGGGGACGCGGGTCCAGGCCGGGCCGCCGAAGATGCTCTCCCAGTCGTTGGGGGGCTGCTCGCCGTCGTCGCCCTTGCCGTCGGCGAAGAGGTAGCGCGCCCGTTCCGGCGACCCGGGGGCGGCGGCCAGTGCCGCGGCGAACCAGGGGTGCTGGTCGGAGGTGTGGTTCGGCACGATGTCGACGATGATCCGCAGGCCGAGCGCGTGGGCGTCGGTGATCATCGCCTCGAAGTCGGCGAGGTTGCCGAACATCGGGTCCACGTCGCGGTAGTCGGCGACGTCGTAGCCGCCGTCGACCATGGGCGAGGTGTAGAAGGGGGTCAGCCAGAGCGCGTCGACGCCCAGCTCGCGCAGGTAGGGCAGGCGTTCCCGGATGCCCTGGAGGTCACCGATGCCGTCGCCGTCGGAGTCGGCGAAGCTGCGGACGTAGACCTGGTAGACGACGGCGGATCGCCACCAGTCGGCGTCGGAGGTCAGCGGCGAGGGGGTGCTGACGGTCATCGGGTGTTCCCCGTTCTGTGGCGCGGGACGGCGGTCACCCGGCGTTGGCGAGGTGGGGACGCACGGGTGTCTGAGCAGAATGCCGCGCCAGCTCTGCAAGAGTCAAGCATTTCTTGCGCAAGAAAGGTTGGTGATGCTGTTGCTGCGGGCTACGTCACGCCGGGACGGCGAGTGCGGACGGCGTCGGCCGCTGCCGGCCCGGGCCGCTCTGCGTGGACGCGGCGTCCTGCCGGGCCACCGCCGTCGACCCCCGCACCACCAGCTCCGGCCGGAACAGGTACTCCGAGTGCGGGGCGCCGTGTCCGTTTATCTCGTCGACCAGGGCGCGCACCGCGGCGACCGCCATCGCGGCCACCGGCTGCCGCATCGTGGTCAGCGGCGGATCGGTGAAGGCCATCAGTGGCGAGTCGTCGTAGCCGACCACCGAGAGGTCTTCCGGTACGGACATGCCCCGCTGCCGGGCGGCCCGGATGGCGCCGAGTGCCATCAGATCGGAGCCGCAGACGATGCCGGTGGCGCCGCGCTCGATCAACCGACCGGCCGCCGCCTCGCCGCCCTCGACGCCGAACAACGACAGCTCGGTCAGCTCGGCCAACTCGTCGTCGTCGACACCGGCGAGGCGCTCCATCGCCGCCTTGTAGCCGCTGACCTTGCGCTGGACCGGCACGAAGCGGTCGGGGCCGGTGATCAGGCCGATCCGCCGGTGGCCCAGGGCCACCAGGTGGGCCACGGCCAGCTCGGCGGCCTCCCGGTCGTCACAGGAGACGAAGGGCGCCGGGATGCCCGGCGCGTACCCGTTGATCATTACGATCGGCAGCGGGCGGGCGAGCAGGGTCCGGTACCGGTCGTGGTCGGCGGCGGTGTCGGCGTGCAGGCCGGAGACGAAGACGATCCCGGAGACCTGCCGGTCCAGCAGCATCTCCACGTACTCGTCCTCGCGTACGCCGCCGGGGGTCTGGGTGCACAGCACCGGGGTGTAGCCGGTGGGGGCCAGGGCCGACTCGATGATCTGGGCGAACGCCGGGAAGATCGGATTGTCCAGCTCCGGGACCACCAGACCGACCAGTCCGGCGCTGCGCTTGCGCAGCCGGGCGGGACGCTCGTACCCGAGCACGTCGAGGGCGGTCAGGACGGCCTGCCGAGTCTCGGGTGCCACGCCGGGGCGGTCGTTGAGCACCCGCGACACCGTGGCCTCGCTGACGTCGGCCTGCTGGGCGATGTCGGACAGGCGAGCGCGCATGGCGGCACTGTAGCTCACCGCCAAGTTCTTGCGCATTAGTCAGCAAGAACTTGCAGAATCGAGCAGCGTCCGTCGGGAGCGTTCCCATAGCGTCGGCCCGGGTCGAGCCCTGACGGGACGATGGGTGGTCGCAAGGTATGCGCAAGGTGACGCTGGTTGGGAGTTCGGTCACCTCAGTCGGGGGCAAAATGCCCAGATGGCGGCAGTTGTCAACTGCTGAAGTTGCGGATGGGGCACGGTTGTTGCAGGGGTGTTCGCAAGGGGTTTCTAGTTACGAAAGTTCTTGCTACTGTCCCCGCCGTTACCCGGCAGGCAATTTAGGAGCGAACATGCGCCGCACAGCCAGGGGGACCGCCGTACTCGCCGCTGCCACTCTCGCCCTTTCCGTCGCCGCGTGCGGCGGAGGGGACGACAAGGCGGCCGAGGAGCAGCCGGCGGTAGACCCCGCTTCCCTCACCGCAGAACTGACCTGGTGGGACACCTCGGACCCGAAGAACGAGGGCCCGGCGTTCCAGGAGCTGATCGCCAAGTTCAACCAGACCTACCCGAACGTGAAGATCAACTACCAGTCGGTCCCGTTCGGTGAGGCGCAGAACAAGTTCAAGACCGCCGCCCAGGCCAACAACGGTGCCCCGGACATCCTGCGGGCCGAGGTCGCCTGGGTGCCCGAGTTCGCTTCGCTGGGCTACCTGTACGCGCTGGACGGCTCCGAACTGCTCGCCGACGAGTCCGACTTCCTGGAGACCCCGCTCGCCTCCAACAAGTTCGACGGCAAGACCTACGGCGTTCCCCAGGTCACCGACAGCCTGGCGCTGATGTACAACAAGGAACTGCTGAGCCAGGCCGGCATCAGTGCGCCCCCGAAGACCTGGGCCGAGCTGAAGACCGCGGCGCAGACCATCAAGGAGAAGACCGACGCCGAGGGTGTCTACATCAACCCGGCCGGCTACTTCCTGCTGCCGTTCATGTACGGCGAGGGTGGCGACCTGGTCGACACCGCGAGCAAGAAGATCGTCATCAACTCGGAGCAGAACGCGGCCGGACTGGCGATCGCCAAGGACCTGATCGACAGCGGTGCGGCCGCCAAGCCGTCCGCCAACGACGCCTACGGCACCATGATGACCCTCTTCAAGGAGAAGAAGGTCGCCATGATCATCAACGGGCCGTGGGAGGTCAACAACGTCCAGCAGGCACCGGGCTTCGGTGGCCTGGAGAACCTGGGTATCGCGCCGGTGCCGGGTGGCTCGGTGAAGGCCGGTGGCCCGGTCGGCGGCCACAACTACGTGATCTGGTCCGGCATGCCGCAGGAGAAGGTCGACGCCGCCGTCGCGTTCGTCAAGTTCATGAGCTCCGCCGAGTCGCAGGCGTTCCTCTCGGAGAAGCTGGGCCTGCTGCCGACCCGCACCTCGGCGTACGACCTCGACGCGGTCAAGAACAACGCGACCGTGGCCGCGTTCCAGCCGGTCGTGGAGGCCGGGGTGGGTCGGCCGTGGATCCCCGAGGCCGGTCAGTTCTTCGGCCCGCTCGACCAGATGGCCACCGAGGTCCTGATCCAGGACAAGGACCCGAAGGCCGCGTTGGACACCGTCGCCAAGAAGTACAAGGCCGAGGTCGTCCCCACCTACGAGAACTGATCTCACCGCCGGCTCTCCGCCGGTGACCTCTCGGCACCCGGCAGGGTCGCGTGACCGTACCCGATCGCGCGGCCCTGCCGGACCTCCCCTCATGGAGCGCAGCTGATGACCACCGTGACAGCCGATCCGGCGCCTCCCTCGACGCCGTCCGGCCGATCCGCTCGTCCCTCCCGGCTGCGCCGCAGCTGGGAGAAGCACTGGTACGCCTGGGCGATGGTGCTGCCCGTCGTCATCGTCCTGGCGATTCTGATCTTCTACCCGCTGTTCCGCGGGATCTGGCTCTCCCTCACCAACCTCACCGAGGCCAACCAGGCCGCGGAGATCTGCACCAGGTCGATCACCGGTGGTGAGGTCTGTGCCGAGAACCCGAACAGGTGGGAGTTCGTCGGCCTCGACAACTACCTGAACGTGCTCAGCGGCAACGTCGGCGACTTCTGGCAGTGGACCGGCATCACGCTGATCTGGACCCTCGGATGCGTCGTGTTCCACTACGGCCTGGGCCTCGGCCTGGCCGTGATGCTCAACCGCCCGATGTGGGGCCGCGGCCTCTACCGGGTGCTGCTGGTGCTGCCCTGGGCGGTGCCGGCCTTCGTCAGCGCCTTCGCCTGGAAGTTCATCTTCAACGAGCGCTTCGGCCTGGCCAACTCGCTGCTCACCTCGCTCGGCATCGACCCGGTCGACTGGTTCGCCAACCAGTGGACGTCGCTGTTCACCGCGATCATCACCAACATCTGGCTCGGCGTGCCGTTCATGATGGTCGCCCTGTTGGGCGGGATGCAGACGATTCCCGGCGAGCTGTACGAGGCCGCCGAGATCGATGGCGCGTCCGCCTGGCAGCGGTTCCGCAACATCACCCTGCCGGGCCTGCGCCCGGTCAGCATGACGGTGATCCTGCTCGGCACGATCTGGACGTTCAACATGTTCCCGATCATCTTCCTGGTGACCGAGGGCCAGCCGGCAGGCGGAACCGAGATCCTGGTGACCGGTGCCTTCCGGGCGGCGTTCGAGGGCATCCGCAACTACTCGCTCGCGTCCACGTACGGCGTGCTGATCCTGTCGATCCTGCTGGTGTTCTCGATGTTCTACCGGCGGGCGCTGCGCAAGCAAGGCGAGGTGTGGTGACATGAGCCAACTGACCACTCCCGCAGCCGCGACGCCGGCTGCCGCCGTCCCGGCCGCCCCGGCGAAGACCGCGAAGCGGCCCGGCCGCAGCCGGCGCAGCCCGGCGAAGTCGCTGCTGCTGCACGGCACGCTGATCGTCGCCTCGCTTATCGCGCTCGGCCCGATCGTCTGGGTGCTGCTGTCCTCGTTCAAGCCCGGGTACGCGGTGCAGAGCAGCGACCTGACGCTGGTCAAGGACCCGACCCTGGCCAACTACAGCTACGTGCTGTTCGACACAAACTTCCCGAAGTGGCTGCTGAACTCGGTGATCGTCGCGGCGTTCACGATGCTCATCGGCATCTTCCTGTCGGCCACCACCGGGTACGCGGTCTCCCGGTTCAACTTCCCCGGGCGTCGCCCGTTGATGATGACCTTCCTGATCACCCAGATGTTCCCGGCGGCCATCCTGATCGTGCCGATCTACACGATCATGGCGCGGTTCGGTCTGATCAACACGCTGCCGGCGCTGATCATCGCGTACCTGACCATCGCGGTGCCGTTCTGCGCCTGGATGCTCAAGGGCTACTTCGACTCCATCCCCACCTCGCTCGACGAGGCGGCGGCGCTGGACGGCTGCGGCCCGTTCGCGATCTTCTGGCGGGTGGTGCTGCCGCTGGCCCGGCCGGCCATCGCGGTCACCGCCTTCTACACCTTCCTCACCGCGTGGGGCGAGGTGATGTACGCGTCGGCGTTCATCCAGACCGACAACAAGTTCACCCTGGCGTACGGGCTCCAGCAGTTCGTGCCGCAGTTCAACCCGCAGTGGGAGTACCTGACGGCGGCGGCGGTCCTGGTGACCGTGCCGGCGGGCGTGGTGTTCATGATCGCCCAGCGGCACCTGGTCTCCGGGCTGACCGCCGGCGGCACGAAGGGCTGACCGGCCGGGCGCGGGTGGGCGCAGTTGACAGCGCCCACCCGCGCCGACGGTGGTCGTCAGCGCTGCCGGCCGAACAGGACGCGGACGCCGGACAGATAGGTCGCCACATCTGGACCGCCGGTGATGATGCGCTGCAGGAACCAGCCTGGCAAGAGGCCGAACAGGGCCGCGGCCACGGCCGCCGGGTCGGCGTCGGCGGGTAACTCGCCGGCTTCCTGAGCCCTTCTGACCAGCACCTCGAAGTGACCGCGAAGCTTGGTGTATCTGCTTGCCGCGAACTCGCCAAGTGCCGGATCCCGTTGGGCCTCGCCCCACACCTGGATCGCGATCCGCAACATCCCCTCGTCGCCGGCCTGGTTCTCCATGTACGCGAGCGCGTACTCCAGCGCCTTGTCCAGCGGTAGCGGCGGATCCTGCCGGGCCAACTCGTCGAGAACCTCTTCGGCGCCGCCGATGGTCTCCTCGGCGATCGCGCTGATCAGGGACGCCTTGCTCGGGAAGTAGCGGTAGACCGCGCCTACCGAAAGCCCTGCCTCGGCAATCACGTCCTGCATCGTCGTGCGGTGGAAACCCTCACGCAGGAAGCAACGGCGTGCCGCCTCGACGATCTGACGGCGACGGGCGGCGAGGTGTTCCTCCGAGACACGTGGCACGGGTTACATCGTAAGACGAGCGTTCGTTCTTGACAGGAATCGATGGGCGGGAGGAGTCTGGGACGCATAAAAGAACGAGCATTCGTTTTGGAGAGTGGAGCGATGTCGACCAGGAACCGGTCACCCCTGCTACTAGCCGTCCTCGTCGCCGCCCTCGCGGTCGCCGGGCAGGCACTGCTCGTACCCCTGTTCGCGGCTCCGGCGGCGAACCTGGCCCCACGCGACCTGCCGGTCGCCGTCGCCGGCCCGGCGCCCGCCGTGGCCGAGGCGGCCGGGCGGCTCGCCGCCGCGCGCCCCGGCGCCTTCTCGGTGACCACGCTGCCCGACGCGGAGGCGGCGGACCGGGCGCTGCGCGACCGGGAGGTCTATGGCGCATTCGTGATCGGAGCCGACGGCGTCACCCTGCACACCGCGTCGGCGGCCAGCCCCACGGTTGCCGCACTGCTCACCGAGGCGGCCGGCCAGTTGGGCGGAGGGCGGCCGGTGCCCGTGGTCGAGGTGGTGCCCACCATCGCCGACGATCCTCGGGGAGCCGGCTTCGCCGCCGGTTTCCTGCCCCTGGCGATGACGAGCCTGCTCGCCGGTGCATTGCTCGTCCTGCTGGTCGCCGGTGGCCTGGCGCGCCTGGTCGGGTTGGCGGCGACCGGCGTACTGGCGGGTCTGGTGGGCGTGGTGGTCCTGGATGGCTGGCTGGGCGTCATCGCCGGGGACTGGCTCGCCGAGGCTGCCGCCATCGGCCTGTTCGTCCTGGCCGCGTCGGCGGTGGTGGCCGGTCTCGGTGCACTCCTCGGGCGACCCGGCATCGGACTGGGCGCGCTGCTGGTCTTCCTGATCGGCAACCCGCTCTCCGCGGTCGGCGCCGCGCCGGAGCTGCTGCCCCAGCCGTGGGGCGCGCTCGGCCAGTGGCTGCCGGTGGGCGCTGGCGGCACGCTGCTGCGCTCGGTCGCGTTCTTCGACGGTGCCGGCGCCGGTCGCCCGATCGCCGTACTGGCGGGCTACGCGGTGGTCGGACTGGCGCTGGTGCTGGTGGCATCCCGGATTCGCCGAGATGCCTCTACTACGAACCGTCGTTGATAGGGCAGGATGGGTCGGGTGGAAGCACTTCGACTCATCCTCCTCTACGTCCATCTGATCGGGTTCGCGTTGCTGCTCGGCGGCGCGATCGCCCAATATCTCACTGGCAAGATCCGGATCAACGCCGCCATGCTGTGGGGTTCGGTGATCCAGTTGCTGACCGGCATCGGCCTGAGCGCGCCACTGCGCGACGGTGACGAGCCGGCACCGGCGAAGCTTGTGACAAAGCTGGTGCTCGCCCTGTTGATCTTTGTAATGGTGTTCTTCTCCCGTAAGCGGGCCGAGGTCAACCGGGGGCACTTCCTCGCCATCGTGGGATTGACCCTGGCCAACGCGGCCGTTGCGGTCTTCTGGCGATAGCCGGCGAACCATCGGGCCGCCGGGTAAAAAGGGCTTTTCCGGCGCGAGTGCGCCCGCCTGCCGGCACCCTGAGTGATGTGCCCCACCCAAGCATTACGTAGGGGTAACAGGGCTCCAACAGTCCTGCACGATTGTCGGTCGGCAGGTGGGCGCGGGCGTACGCTCTGCTCCCGTAACGTGGGACGCCGGCGGCAAGGCGCAGGCCGGCTCAAGGGCTGCCACCGCGTACCCCGCGGTGTGCAATGGGAAGGAGACGTCTTGCGCTCGGTGCGTGGGATGCGGATCGCCTCGATCATCGCGGCGGGTGGGCTCGTGCTGAGCGCCGCCGCCTGTGGCGAGGCCCCGGATGAGGACAACAACGCCGGCTCCGGCGGCGAGGCGTACACCGCCTGTATGGTCACCGACGTCGGCGGCATCGACGACAAGTCGTTCAACGCCTCCGCCTGGAAGGGCCTGGAGGACGCCAAGGCGGAGAACGACAACATCGACATCAAGTACGTCGCTTCCAAGGCCGAGGCGGACTACGAGCCGAACCTCACCCAGTACGTCAACCAGGACTGCGACTTCATCCTGGCGGTTGGTGGCCTGATGGGCGACGCGACCAAGGCGATCGCCGAGGCGAACCCGGACCAGCAGTTCGGCATCGTCGACGCCGACCCGGGGGTGGCCAACGTCTACCCGATGCAGTTCGACACCGCCCAGGCTGCCTTCCTGGCCGGCTACGTCGCCGCCGGCATGAGCGAGAGCGGCAAGGTGGGCACCTACGGCGGTCTGAAGATCCCGCCGGTGACCATCTTCATGGACGGCTACGCCGACGGGGTCGCCTACTACAACGAGGCCAAGGGCAAGGACGTCCAGGTCCTCGGTTGGAACAAGGAGACCCAGAACGGCTCCTTCACCAACGACTTCGTCAAGCAGGACGAGGGCAAGAAGGTCAGCGACGCGTTGGTCGCCCAGGGCGCGGACATCATCATGCCGGTGGCCGGCGGCGCCGGCCTCGGCACCACCGGTGCGGCCCAGGCCTCCAACGGCAAGTACAACACCATCTGGGTGGACGTCGATGGCTGCGAGAGCACCCCGAACTGCCCGGCGATCATCACCACCGTGGTGAAGAACATCCCGGGCGCGGTCAAGGAGGCCGTGCTCAAGGCCGCCGGTGGCGAGCAGCTCCAGGCGGACCCGGGCTTCATCGGCACCCTGGCCAACGACGGCGTCTCGATCGCCCCGTACCACGACTTCGACAGCAAGGTCCCGGCCGAGCTGAAGGCCGAGGTCGACAAGCTGAAGGCGGACATCGCCGCCGGCACCGTCAAGGTCGAGTCGGCCGCCCAGCCGAAGTGACCCGTCGCCGGCCGTCCCCGGTGAGACGATCACCGAGGGCGGCCGGCGCGCAGAGCCACACCTGATCCGGCCGCTGCGGCACGGGGGAGACCCGCCGTGCCGCAGCGGCCGATCCGCGCCACCGGTCCGGCCGACGCCAGGCCCGCCCGCCAGCAGCTACGCTGCACCATCGCTTCGCACTCCAGGAGGTTGCGCTGAGACTCGAACTGCGCGGCATCACCAAGCGGTTCGGTGATCTGGTCGCCAACGACCACATCGACCTGACGGTGGAGCCTGGAGAGATCCACGCCCTGCTCGGCGAGAACGGCGCGGGCAAGTCGACCCTGATGAACGTGCTGTACGGGCTCTACC
This sequence comes from Micromonospora sediminimaris, assembly GCF_016863575.1. Taxonomy (NCBI): domain Bacteria; kingdom Bacillati; phylum Actinomycetota; class Actinomycetes; order Micromonosporales; family Micromonosporaceae; genus Micromonospora; species Micromonospora sediminimaris. The sequence continues at coordinate 64,672 of NZ_BOPD01000009.1, read as the reverse complement.
AGCCCGACGAGGGCGAGATCCTGGTCGACGGCAAGCCGCTGCGGCTGCGCGGCCCCTCCGACGCGATCGCGGCCGGCATCGGCATGGTGCACCAGCACTTCATGCTGGTGCCCGTCTTCACCGTCACCGAGAACATCATGCTCGGCGCCGAGCAGGTACGCGGCGGCATCGCCGGCTTCCTGGACCGGCGTCGCGCCCGGCGCGAGGTCGCCGAGGTGTCCGAGCGGTACAACCTGCGGGTCGACCCGGACGCGGTGATCGAGGACCTGCCGGTCGGCATCCAGCAGCGGGTGGAGATCGTCAAGGCGCTCACCCGGGACGTCGACCTGCTCATCCTGGACGAGCCCACCGCCGTGCTCACCCCGCAGGAGACCGAGGAACTGCTCACCGTGATGCGGTCGCTCAAGGCCGCCGGCAAGTCGATCGTCTTCATCACCCACAAGCTCGGCGAGGTCAAGGCGATCGCCGACCGGATCACGGTGATCCGACGCGGGAAGACTGTGGGTACGGCCTCGCCCGAGGCCAGCCGGGACGAGCTGGCTGCGCTGATGGTCGGCCGCACCGTCCGGCTCACCGTGGACAAGGCCCCGGCCACCCCGGGCGAGCCGGTCCTGGAACTCTCCGGCCTGGTGGTCGACGACGACCGTCAGGTGCGGGCGGTGGACGGCGTCGACCTGACCGTACGCGCGGGCGAGGTGCTCGGTGTCGCGGGTGTGCAGGGCAACGGACAGACCGAGCTGATCGAAGCGATCATGGGGCTGCGTCCGGTGCTCGCCGGCACCATCACCCTGAACGGGCAGCGCATCGACGGCTGGTCCACCAAGAAGGTACTCCGGGCGGGCGTCGGCTACGTGCCGGAGGACCGCAGCGTCGACGGCCTGGTCAAGGAGTTCACCGTCGCCGAGAACCTGGTGCTGGACATGTACGACCGGCCGCCCTTCGGCCGGGGACTGTCCCTGCGGCCGGACGAGATCAACAGGTCGGCGCGGGAACGGATCGAGCAGTTCGACGTGCGTACCTCGTCGGCCGATGCGCCGGTCGGCACTCTCTCCGGCGGCAACCAGCAGAAGGTGATCGTGGCTCGGGAACTGTCCCGGCCGCTGAAGCTGTTCATCGCCGCCCAGCCGACCCGGGGGGTGGACGTCGGCTCGATCGAGTTCATCCACAGCCGGGTCGTCCACGAGCGCGACGCCGGCACCGCCGTGCTGGTGGTCTCCAGCGAACTCGACGAGGTGATCGGGCTGGCCGACCGGATCGCGGTGATGTACCGCGGGCGGATCATCGGCGTGGTCGGCCCGGACACCCCCCGCGAGGAGATCGGCCTGCTGATGGCCGGCATCACCCCGGACGCGACGGGTGGTTCCCCGCAGGACGGGTCCGCGCCGACCGCGACCACCGACCCGGACGTGGTGGCCACCACCGACGCGGACGTCGTGTCCGACGCGGGTACCCCGGCAACCACCGACCGGGACGTCCCGGCCACCACCGACGGCGTGGTGTCGGCCGAGGGGCCAGGCAGCGAAGACGAGAAGGACCGATGAGCGAGCGAACCATCAGGCACGGCGGCCCTGCGGCGGCACGGAGCGGAGCGGAGTTGCCGGCATGAGTGACCCCAACGCCCAGCCGGGTTCCCCGGACAAGGAACCGGCGAGTGAGGACCAGGCCGCCCGGACCGCGGTCGGCAACACCGAACGCGCGGAGGCGGCCACCACCACCGGTGGGCCGGGACCCCGCCCCACGCTGGGGCGGCTCTTCCTGGAGAACCTGTGGGCCGCCAACACCTTCACGGTGACCCTGCTCTCGCTGGTGCTGGCGATGGTCGTCGGCGCCGTCCTGATGATCATCTCCGACCCGGAGGTGCTGGCCACCTACAGCTACATCACCGCCCGTCCCTCGGACGCGATAAACGCCAGTTGGACGCTTGTCAGTGAGGCGTACGCGAACCTGTTCAAGGGCTCGGTCTTCGACCCGGCCGCGAGCAGCTTCAACGCGGCGTTGAGCCCCATCTCGGAGACGCTCACCTACACCGCGCCGCTGGTCTTCACCGGTCTCTCGGTGGCGCTGGCCTTCCGCGGCGGCCTGTTCAACATCGGCGCTCAGGGGCAGGCGACGATGGGCGTCATCCTGGCCGCGCTGGCCGGCTTCCTGCTGCCGCTGCCGCCGGGCCTGCACCTGCTGGTCGCCGTCCTGGCCGGCGCGCTCGGCGGGGCCATCTGGGGCTTCATCCCGGGCATCCTCAAGGCACGGACCGGCGCCCACGAGGTGATCAACACGATCATGCTCAACTACATCGCGGTCTACTTCCTCACCTGGCTCATCGTCCAGAACGGGGTGCAGGACCCGAACCGTACCGATGCGATCAGCCGGCCGGTGGACGCCTCCGCGCAACTGCCGCGACTCTTCGGTGACGGGCTGCGGGCCCACGCCGGCATCATCCTGGCCGTGCTCGCCACCTGGGCGGTCGCCTGGCTGCTCAACCGCTCCACGCTCGGCTTCGAGCTGCGGGCGGTGGGCGCCAACCCGGACGCCGCCCGCACCGCCGGCATCAGCGTCACCCGGACGTACGTCTTGATCATGGTCTTCGCCGGGGCGCTGGCCGGACTCGGCGGCTCGCAGATGGTGCTCGGCACCACCGCCGCGGCCCTGACTCCCCTGGTGGTCGCCCAGATCGGCTTCGACGGCATCCTGGTCGCCCTACTCGGCCGGGTGAAACCGTGGGGGGTGGCGCTGGCCGCGCTGCTCTTCGGCGCGTTGCAGGCCGGCGGCAACCGGATGCAGTCGTACTCGGGGATCTCGCTGGAGTTGGTCACCGTGCTCCAGGCCCTGATCGTCATCTTCATCGCCGCGCCGGCACTGGTGAAGGCGATCTTCCAGCTCCGGGCCGCGCGGGCCGCCCGGTTGCAGACGAGCCTCGCGAAGGGCTGGTGAGGCATGTCCACCACGGCTGTTCCCGACGTCGCTGTCGCGTCGGTAAACGAAGGCTTCTGGACCCGTACCCGCAAGGTCGGCCTGGTGCTGGTGGCGCTGGGCCTGCTGGCCACCGTGCTGTTCGGCGCGCTCGCCACCGGCGAGCAGGCCCGCTTCACGCTCAGCGAGGATGCCGCCGGCGCCGCGTTGGAGATCAACGGCACCGTCGGTGCGATCGTCTTCGGCCTGATCGCGCTCGCGGCCGGCGGCTCGATGCTCGCCGGGCTGCCGAAGCGCTGGTTCGTACCGGTGCTCGCCGTCGGCCTGGTCGCCTTCGTGCTGTCGTTCCTGTGTTGGCAGGTCTCCGCCGCACCGACCGGCCAGAACTTCATGCCGCTTGTCAACATCGTGCGGGGCACCTTCCTGCTCGCCCTGCCGCTGATCTTCGGCTCGCTGGCCGGCGTGCTCTGCGAGCGCTCCGGCGTGGTGAACGTCGCCATCGAAGGGCAGCTGCTGATGGGTGCCTTCAGCGGCGCGCTGTTCGGCAGCATCTCCGGCAGCGTCTGGGTGGGACTCGTCGCCGCCGCCATCGGCGGCTCGCTCATCTCGCTGCTGTTGGCCGTGTTCAGCATTCGTTACCTGGTCGACCAGGTGGTCATGGGCATCGTGCTGAACCTGCTGGCGCTCGGCATCACCGGCTTCCTCTACGAGCGGCTGATGCAGACCGACGCCGCCCGATACAACAGCGCGCCGCGGTTCAGCAACTGGGAGATCCCGCTGCTGTCGGACATCCCACTGCTCGGGCCGGCGCTGTTCCGGGGCAACATCTTCCTCTACCTCGCCCTGCTCCTGGTGCTCGTGATCCACATCGCGCTGTTCCGGACCCGGTGGGGCCTGCGGACCCGGTCGGTCGGTGAGCACCCGACGGCGGCGGACACCCTGGGTGTGCGGGTGCTCGGCCTGCGCTACCGCAACGTGATCATGGCTGGTGCCGTCGCCGGCATCGGTGGCGCCTCCTACACGCTGGCGCTCTTCTCGTTCACCAAGAACATGATCGGTGGCAAGGGCTTCATCGCCCTGGCGGCACTGATCTTCGGCCGGTGGAGCCCGACCGGTGCGCTGCTCGCCGCGCTCTTCTTCGGCTTCGCCGACCAGTTGGCCACCTACCTCGGCGCGATCAACAGTGTGATCCCGGGACAGTTCCTGGCCATGCTGCCCTACCTGGCGACGATTCTGGCCGTGGCCGGGCTGGTCGGTCGGGTACGGGCACCGGCCGCCGACGGCAAGCCGTACATCAAGGGCTGACCGTGCTCTTATTCCCTCGACGAGGTCGTCAGGTGCCGCCGTCCAATATCCACGCAACTTCCCCGATACTGCTGCCTCGGCCGGAGCTGGCGCAGCAGTATCCCTGAATCTGTGCGGATCTTGGGAGCGTGATCGGGCTGGGCCTTTGCCTCCCGGGCGTCGCGGTTTTTGCCTTCCGGGCGTCGCGGTTCAGGAGGGTCGGTGCCGCTGCCGTGGGTGATGCCGCGTTAAAGCTGGTCAGCAGCCATGCGGCAGAATGTCGGGATGAGTGAGATCGACTGGGAGCGGCTGCGGGCCGCCGCCACCGAGGTGATGCGGCACGCGTACGTGCCGTACTCGAAATTTCCGGTCGGTGCCGCGGCGCTCGTCGACGACGGCCGGGTCGTGGTCGGCTGCAACGTCGAGAACGCGGCGTACGGCGTTGTGCTCTGCGCCGAGTGCGGGGTGGTCTCCTCACTGCACGCCACCGGCGGCGGTCGGATCGTCGCGCTGTCCTGCGTCGACGCCACCGGCGAACCGCTGATGCCGTGCGGGCGCTGCCGGCAGTTGCTCTGGGAGCAGGGCGGGCCGGAATGTCTCGTCGAGGCCAAGGGCGGCCCGCTGCGGATGGCCGAACTGCTGCCGCACGCCTTCGACGTGGCCGACATCGAGGCGGTCACCGGGGAGCGGCCGGTGCCGGTGGTGCCCGACCGGTTGGCCGCCTGGCGTGGCCGGGGCACCGTCTTCGTGCACCCGGACCTGTCGGACGGCCAGCAGGTCTGGACGGCCTACTGGGAGCGCTCGGCCGGTGACGACGCGGGTGCCGAGACCGGGGTGCTTGAGGAGGGGCCGAGCTGGGACGACCCGGCGGAGGCGATCGGCTGGGGGCTGGCGCGTACGCCCCGGGTGGTGGTGGTCGACGCGTCCGGCACGATCTTCTGGGCTGGTGAGGGCGAGCCGCCGTCGGAGATCCCGGTTCGCTGGGGTTGAGCTTGTCGTTGGTTGCGCTTGGGGCCGGGGCCGACAGTGCGACCGCGGTTGCGGTTGGGGCCGGGGGCCTGCCGTACCCGGCTCCGGGCGGTCAGGCTTGATCCCTCCGCCGGGCACGGCAGGCCCCCGGCCCGTCGTGTTCACCGGCCGTGCGACGGTCACGGCGCGCTTGCCCGGCGGTGGGCACGGTGCGCGAATCTTGCATTGCAGACGACTAGGAAGATCCTTTGATGAGTGGTTTTGCGGCGGTTGATGTGATTCGGGTCAAGCGGGACGGGGGGGTGTTGTCGGACGGGCAGATCGACTGGGTGGTGGACGCGTACACCCGGGGGGTGGTCGCCGACGAGCAGATGTCGGCGCTGGCCATGGCGATCCTGCTGAACGGGATGACCGGCCCGGAGATCGCCCGCTGGACGGCCGCGATGATCGCCAGTGGCGAACGGCTCGACCTGTCCTCGGTGACCCGGCCGACCGTCGACAAGCACTCGACCGGTGGGGTCGGTGACAAGATCACGCTGCCGCTCACCCCGCTGGTGGCCGCCTGCGGGGCGGCGGTTCCGCAGCTGTCCGGGCGCGGTCTCGGCCACACCGGCGGCACGCTGGACAAACTGGAGTCGATCCCGGGTTGGCGGGCGGCGCTGAGCAACGAGGAGTTCACCGCTCAACTGCGGGACGTCGGTGCGGTGATCTGCGCTGCCGGCTCCGGGCTCGCCCCGGCCGACCGCAAGCTCTACGCGCTGCGTGACGTCACCGGCACCGTCGAGGCCATTCCGCTGATCGCCAGCTCCATCATGAGCAAGAAGATCGCTGAGGGAACCGGCGCGCTGGTGCTGGACGTGAAGGTGGGCTCCGGCGCGTTCATGAAGTCGGTCGACGACGCCCGGGAGTTGGCCCGCACCATGGTGGAGCTGGGTGGCGCGCACGGGGTGAAGACCGTCGCCCTGCTCACCGACATGTCCACCCCGCTCGGTCGGGCGATCGGCAACGGCATCGAGGTGACCGAGTCGGTGGAGGTGCTCGCCGGCGGCGGGCCGGCCGACGTGGTGGAGCTGACCCTGGCGCTGGCCCGGGAGATGCTCGACGCGGCCGGGCTGCCCGATGCCGACCCCGCCGCCGCTCTGCGCGACGGGCGGGCGATGGACGTCTGGCGGTCGATGATCCAGGCACAGGGCGGGAACCCGGACGCTCCGATGCCCCGGGCACCCGAGGTCGAGGTGGTCCGCGCCGACACGGACGGTCACGTCGCGGCGGTCGACGCGTACGCCATGGGGGTGGCCGCGTGGCGGCTCGGCGCGGGTCGGGCGCGCAAGGAGGACCCGGTCAGCGTGCCGGCCGGCGTGCTGCTGCACAAGCGTCCCGGCGACCCGGTACGCGCCGGGGAACCCCTCTACGAGCTGCGGGCCGAACGGGCGGAGCTGATCCCGGCGGCGTTGGCGGAGGCCGCCCCGGCGGTGACCGTCGCCGCCCGGCCACCCGTCGCGGTGCCGCTCGTCATCGAGCGCGTCGAGTGACGAAACCCCGGTCCCGGCCATGGTGTCGGAGCGTGAGGGCCGCTATTCTCGCAGGCCAGGGGGGACCGTCGGCGCCGAGACATCGTGATCAGACAGGGATGTTGCCGTGATCGTGCCTGCCCCCGACCCCCGTGAGGTGCGTGAGGCGAGCCTGGACGAGCTGTCCCGGTTGCGGCTGCCGTTGCCCCCGCCGCAGTTTCCGCTGGTCTGGGAGCCGGGCGATGACATCGAGCTGCGGCCGACGGCGGAGATCGAGGCGCGGATCGCGGTGCTGCACCTGATCCTGGCCCGCTGTTTCGGCATGCCGCCCCAGGCCGCGATGAGCTGGCTGCTCGCCTCGCACCTGGTGGAGATGGTCACTCCGCCGGAGTTCCACTTCGTCACCGGGGCCAAGGGCGACCACCGCTCCTTCGTGCTGCACCATGACGCGCTGTTCTCGCTGGCCTGGGTGCTCGGCCTGACCAAGCAGCTGGATCCCACAATGCCGGCCGACGACCGGCTGGTGGAGCGGCTGCCGCACATCGCCGAGGGGGAGACCTTCCGGCAGTGGCGGTCCCGGATCCTGGCCGCGCCGCAGCATCCGGCGGACGCGGCTGCCCTGCTCGACCTGCACTACTGCCTGGACTGGTCGTACCTGGAGGTGAGCCGCGCCGGCCGGAGCCTGCCGGGGCTGGTGGACGCCAACGCGATAGGTCAGCGGCGGTGGGCGCTGGAGTGGGCGGTGATCCTGCGCGGGCCGTACCACGACGAGCCCCCGGGTTGGGAAGAGGTCGACCTCTCCACCTAGGCCGGGTCTCCGGGAGACGCGCCCTGAAGTCGGTACGTCCCGAGCCGCACCGCGACGGTCACCCGGACCGGCTCGCCGAGGGTTTCGACCCGGGCGGCCAGCCCCGCCGGATCGGTGTGCCAGGCGCTCGGGCCCATGCCGACCAGGGTGGCCACCTCCGGGCCGGAGAGCGTCAGCTCCTGCCGGTGCACGGTCGTCGACTCCTCGGTGAAGTGCCCGGTCAGACTGGCCGCCACCCGGTCCGCCTTGGCCGGGTCGACCCGCAGCAGGCCGAGTGCGGCGACCAGTTCGGTGAGGTGGTCGGCGGCCGGGGTCACCACCAGCAGCCGCCCGCCCGGGGCGAGCACCCGGCGGAACTCGGCGCCGTTCCGGGGTGCGAAGACGTTGAGCAGCAGCGCCGTCGAGGCGTCCGCCAGCGGTAATCGCTGCCAGGTGTCGGCCAGCGCGGCGGTGACCCGCGGGTGGGCGCGGGCGGCCCGACGGAGCGCCGGTTTGGAGATGTCCAGCGCGAGACCGACGGCCGCGGGCACGGCCGCCAGCACCGCGGCGAGGTGCCGGCCGGTACCCGCGCCCGCGTCCACCACCAGCGGGTGCGCGCCGGGGGCAGTCGGGTCGGCGGCGGCGAGGGCGGTGTCGGCGGCGAGGGCGGTGTCGGCGGCGAGGGCGGTGTCGGCGGCGTCCGCCAGGGCGGCGGAGATCACGTCGTAGTGACCGGCGGACAGGAAGTCCGCCCGGGCGCTGACCATCTCGGCGGTGTCACCGCTGTGCGGGGCGCGGCCGGTGAGCAGGTTGACGTAGCCCTGCCGGGCGATGTCGAAGCTGTGTCGGCGCGGGCACCGCAACGCCCGGGATCCACCGGTGACGACCTCGGCGAGCGGGTCCTGGCAGACGGGGCAACGCAGCCGCGCCACGACGCGGGAAGGCATCACGGCTGTCTCACGCGTCGAGTCTAGGGCGGGCATCGGAGCCATCCTGGCCTACGGAGGGCCTCGACACACGCCCTGCGCGGGCACTCGGCCGGACGCGCGGACTAGGGTCGGGAGCATGGGCTGTGAGCGGGGCGAGGGGCGATGAGCACGGATATCGGGTACGAGGACATCGTCAGGGCGCCGAAGGCGTTGTTGCACGATCACCTGGACGGCGGCCTGCGCCCCGCGACGATCGTCGACCTGGCCGCGGAAATCGGTCATGAACTGCCCACCACCGACCCGGCGGAGCTGGGGCGCTGGTTCGTGGCGGCGGCCGACTCCGGCTCCCTGGAGCGCTACCTGGAGACCTTCGCGCACACCGTCGCCGTGATGCAGACCGCCTCCGCGCTGCGCCGGGTGGCCCGGGAGTGTGCCCTCGACCTGGCCGCCGACGGGGTGGTCTACGCCGAGGTCCGGTTCGCTCCGGAGCAGCACCTGGAGCAGGACCTGACCCTCGACGAGGTGGTCGAGGCGGTGCTGGCCGGTTTCGTGGAGGGCAGCACGCTCGCGGCCGAGGCCGGTACGCCGATCCGGGTGGGCACGCTGCTCACCGCGATGCGGCACGCGGCTCGTTCGCAGGAGATCGCCGAGTTGGCCGTACGGCACCGCGACCACGGCGTGGTGGGCTTCGACATCGCCGGTGCGGAGGCGGGTTTTCCACCCACCCGGCACCTGGACGCCTTCGAATACCTCCAGCGGGAGAACTTCCACTTCACCATTCACGCCGGCGAGGCGTTCGGGCTGCCCTCCATCTGGCAGGCGATCCAGTGGTGCGGCGCCGACCGCCTCGGCCACGGAGTCCGCATCGTCGACGACATCACCCCCGGCCCGCAGGCCCAGCTCGGCCGGTTGGCCGCGTACGTGCGGGACAAGCGGATCCCGCTGGAACTGTGCCCGTCGTCGAACGTGCAGACCGGTGCCGCCGCGTCCATCGCGGAGCATCCGATCGGGCTGCTGCGGGATCTGCGTTTCCGGGTGACCGTCAACACCGACAACCGGTTGATGAGCGGCACCTCGATGTCCCGGGAGATGGCGTTGCTGGTCGACGCGTTCGGCTACGGCTGGCGCGAGCTTCAGTGGTTCACGATCAATGCGATGAAGTCCGCCTTCATCCCCTTCGACGAGCGGCTACGGATCATCGACGAGGTGATCAAACCGGCGTACGCGAAGCTGCTCGGCTGACCGACGTCCGGTCGGCGGTCAGCCGATCTGCGGCGGGTGGCCGGCGGCGAGCAGACCGGCCACCCGGCGTAGCACGTCCCGGCCACGGGCGGCCTCCGCACCGAGACCGGTCTGCCGACGCAGCACGGCCGGTTCCGCGCGCAGCAGCGCCAGGCCGCGCAGCAGCAGGACCCGTGGGCCCTTGCGCTGCTCGGCGAGATCCCGGGCGAGCCGACGGAGGAAGGTCGCGCTGCGCGGCCGGCGCAGGGCGTACGCCCCGGCGAGGAGCCCGCGTCGCCGGCACTCCCCGACGATCTCGGCGGCGAAGATCCCTTCGGCTACGAAAAGTGGCGAACTGGCCAGCTCGAAGCGCCGAGTGGCTACCCGGCGATCCTCATTGATGGCGTACACCGGCACGTCCGCCCGGCCGTGTCGGACCAATTGGTCAATAACCTCCACCGCTGCCTCGGCGTCCCACGAATCGGGCGACTCCCAATCGATCTGACCGTTCCGTATCGGTAACGTTGGGTCATCGCCGTCCTTGTAGAAATCGTCCAAACAGAGCACTGGCAGCCCGGATTGCTGCGCTATATACGACTTTCCGGAGCCGGAGGGGCCGGCGAGGAGGACGACTCGGTGCGGGTTGCTCATTACTTCAAGTAACTCCGAACAGACGGACCGCGATCAAATTGCATCAACATCTCATCACACCTCCGGCTGCGGCCAACCTGGGCTTTCTCTTTCCGTGGCGGCGTGATGGAATCTCGGATGGTCCGACCCGCCGGGTCGGCTGCTGGGCGTTGTCCGGGGGCAACGCGGACGCTGCAATCACGAGGGCGGTGACGTGAGCAAACGGCCGAAGACGGCAGGTTCTCTCCTGTCGCGTCTACGCCGGCCGGCAGGTCGGCTCCGCGACATGCCGATCTGGTCCAAGCTCGGTCTCATCATGATCGTGCCGACCATCGCCACGGTCGTCGTGGGTACCAGCGGTCTGGTCGACCACCTGGACGCGCTCAACGACGCCAACCGGGCCGGCGACCTCGCCGAACTCATCAGTCACTCCGGTGACCTGGTGGACGGCTTGCAGGACGAGCGGACCGCGGCGGTGCTGCTGCTGGGCCTGGACCCGGAGAAGGCCACCGCGGCGCAGAAGGAGGCGGCGGCCACCCGCTACAACGACGTCTCGTCGCGGGTCGACCAGGAGAAGGCCCCCTACTCGCAGCAGCGGTCCGACCTCAGCGATCTGCCCGTCAGCCTGAACGGGCTGCTCGAACAGATCGACGAGGGTCTCGGTGACCTGCCCGGCGCCCGCAGCCAGGTGTTGAACGGCAAGTTCCGGATCACCGACGCGATCCAGTCCTACGACGAGCTGATCAATCAGCTGCTCACCGTTCGCGACTCGGCCAGCCAGCTGGCCGGTGACAACGACCTGAGCGACCGGATGCGGGCCGCCGCCGCGGTGGCCCGGGAGAAGGAGTGGCTCTCCGTCCGCCGGGTGGTCGTGCACCGGGCGCTGATCCTGGGCGGCATGAGCTCGACCCTGCGGACCGACTACATCTCCAGCGAGACCGGTCAGCAGCAGGCGCAGCAGAGCTTCGACGCGGTGGCCACCGAGGCGGAGGCCGAGTTCCACGCCCAGACCATCGGCGGCGGTGACCGCCGGCAGGCAACGATCTACATCAGCCAGGTCAACGCCGACAACTCGCAGAACCTCGCCGGCATCTCGTTCACCCCTGAGCAGTGGGACGCCGCGCTTGTCGCCAACGGCCAACTGATCCGCTCGGTCGAGTCGAAGTTCGACTCCGACGTGGTGGAGCAGGCCGGCGAGCTGCGCTCCGAGGTGCAGCGCACGGTGTTCCTGGAGACCGGCCTGCTGCTCACGATGCTGCTGCTGGCCATCTTCCTGGCGTTCCTGGTGGCCCGCTCGATGGCCCGCTCGCTGCGTGAGCTGCGTCAGGGTGCGCTCTCCATCGCCCAGTACGGGCTGCCCCAGGCAGTGGCCCGACTGCGCGACCCGCAGGTCACCGGACAGCTCTCGCCGGTGCAGCTGGCCAACCAGATCGCCGAGCCGCTGCCGGTACGCAGCAAGGACGAGTTCGGCCAGGTGACCGAGGCGTTCAACGCGGTCCACCTGGAGGCGGTCCGTACCGCGGCCGAGCAGGCCGCGCTGCGGTCGTCGGTCGCGACGATGTTCGTCAACCTGGCTCGCCGGTCGCAGATCCTGGTCGACCGGCTGATCGGCCACCTCGACCGGCTGGAACGCGGTGAGGAGGACCCGGACCGGCTGGCGGAGCTGTTCCAGCTGGACCACCTCGCCACCCGGATGCGCCGCAACGACGAGAACCTGCTGGTCCTCGCCGGTGCCGACTCGACCCGCGTGCAGCGCGAGCCGGCCGCACTGATCGACGTGCTGCGGGCCGCCCAGTCCGAGGTCGAGCACTACACCCGGATCGAGTTCGGGGTGATCGACCGGGACATCGAGGTCGCCGCGCACGCGGTCAACGATCTCGTCCACCTCGTCGCCGAGCTGTTCGACAACGCGACAGCCTTCTCGCCACCGGACTCTCAGGTGCTGGTGGAGGCTCGCCGGGTCGGCGACCGTGCCTCGCTGTACGTCGAGGACCGGGGTATCGGCATCAGCGGCGAGCAGCTGGCCGAGCTGAACGAGCGACTGGCCACGCCGCCGCAGGTGGACGTCGCCGTCTCCCGGATGATGGGCCTGGTCGTGGTCGCCCGCCTGGCCTCCCGGCACGGCGTGAAGGTCGAGCTGCGGCCCGGCGGCGACCGGGGCACCGTCGCCGAGGTCACGCTGCCGCCCACCGTGCTGGTGCCTCGGGCACTGTCCGGCCGGGGGCAGCAGCCTCCCGCACTGCCGGCCGCGGCCGGCCCGTCGTCCGGGCCGACTCCGGCGTTCGGCGCGCTGGCCGCGCTCGGCAACGGCGCTCACCCACCGGCCCCGCCCGCCGCGCGTACCCCGGGCAGCTCGGGCAACCAGGTGACCCTCGGCGGTCGGCCCTTCGACCCGGCCAGCCGTAACGGCTCCGGTACGCCGACCACCGTGGGTAGCGGCGGCAACCTGCCCGCCTGGTCGGATCTGACCGGTGCCAGCGGCGCCAGCAACGGCAACGGCAACGGCTTCGCGCCGCTCACCTCGAACGGTCACCCGATCGATCCGCTGCCGCAGCGCCGGTCCACCGACGAGCCGAGCGGTCAGCCACCGGCCATCCCGCGTCAGCTGCCGAGCAGCCCGGAGACCGGTTCCTACGCTCCGCCGGCGGTGTCGGCGCCGCCGGTGCCCCCGGTGTCGTCGCCCCCCGTCTCCGGCACGCCGTACTCGGCCCCGCCGGTCTCGGCGGCCCCGGTCTCCGGTCACCCCGTGTCGGCTTCGCCCGTCTCCGGCTCACCCGTCTCGACTCCGCCCGGTGGTCCGCTGCCGCAGCGGCCCGTCTCGGCGGCGCCCAGCGCGGGTGCGCCCTCGGCACCCCCGGCCTGGCCGCCGGTCGCCGGAGAGCCGGCCGCACCGCCCGTGCCCGAGCGGCTGGCCGCCGCCCTGGACATGACCACCGAACTGCCCCGGGTGCAGCGTCAGACCCCGGCAGCCCGGCCCGCTCCCGCGCAGCACCAGCCGACCGCACCCACGCCGCCGCAGGCCCAGAACCGGCAGCGGTACGCCGACGAGACGATGGAACTGCCGATCTTCCGGGAGCTGGAGTCGGCGTGGTTCCGCACCCGCCGGCCGGGTCCGGAGGAGTCGGCCGGCGCGCGTCAGTCCGCCACGGCCGCCGCGACGACCCAGCAGCTCTCCACGGTCGACGTCGTCAATCGGCCGGCCCAGCAGCAGACCCAGACCGGGACGACAGGTAACGCACCGATGGCACCAAAGACTCCGACGGGGGCGGGCGCTTCCGGCGGGAACGGCGCGCCAGCGAGTGGCGGGCCCCGGCCCGGCGCTGCCGACAGCGCGCCCTCGCACCGCCCGACACCTCAGGAGAACATGTGGCGGACCGCGGCCGACGACGGTTGGCGCGCGGCAAGTGCCGCCAGCCAGGCGCCGGCGGCCGGCACCACCGAGACCGGGCTGCCGAAGCGTACGCCGATGGCACAGCTCGTGCCGGGGGCGGTGGAGAAGCCCACCACCTCGGTGCAGCGTCGTAACCCGGAATCGGTACGCGGTCTGCTGTCCGCCTACCACCGGGGTGTCCAACGGGGACGTAGTCACCCCTCGGACAGCAACCCGACCGGCCCGGACGGAACTCCGGGCGGGCAGCAATCCTCGCAGTCTGGCTCTGGCCCGGTGGCCGGGAGCGGGCAGAAGGAGCAAGAAGGATGACTAGTACGCAGGATCTCGGTTGGCTGCTGGCCAACTTCGCCGATCGGGTACCCGGTGTCGCGCATGCGGTCGCCGTCTCCGCGGACGGCCTGCTCCTGGCGTCGTCCCGAGACCTCCCCCGGGACCGGGCGGACCAGCTGGCGGCGATCGCCTCCGGCCTGGTCAGCCTGACCCAGGGCGCGGCCCGTTGCTTCGAGGGAGGCGCCGTGCTGCAGACGGTGGTCGAGATGGACAATGGCTTCCTGTTCCTGATGTCGATTTCCGACGGCTCGTCGTTCGCGGTGCTCGCCGCGCGTAGTTGCGACGTGGGACAGGTCGGTTACGAAATGGCCCTGCTCGTTGACCGGGTGGGCGACGCCCTGACCCCGCAGCCGCGTACGGCTGTGGGGATGATGGGCTGATCGTCGCGCCGGCCGGTGGGGGCAGGCGGGGCGACAACATTGCATACGACGGGTAGCACCGGTCCAACCGGTGCCGGGTACGAAGGAGGTGAGCGGCAACATGGCTGATCGTGACGAGCCGACCGGCGCGCTGGTCCGTCCATACGCCGTGACCCGCGGTCGTACCCGTCCCCGCCTCGACATCGCCCTGGAGGCGCTTGTCGAGACGACGGTGCGCGGTCGGGCCGCTGCCACTGGCAATGGTGGCCAAGGCCGTGAGCACCAGTACATCGCCGCGCTGTGTGACGGACGCGTGCAGTCGCTCGCGGAGATCGCGGCGCGGATGCAGCTTCCGCTCGGCGTGGCCCGGGTGCTCATCGCCGACATGGCGACGGACGGCCTGGTCGCGGTCCACGAGCCGACCATCCTGGACGACTCGGACGACGCGGTGGGCACTGAATTGCTGGAGAGGGTGCTGAGTGGACTTCGCAGGCTCTGACATGTCGCACCGGCCGCCGGCCCCGAGCGGGCGCGTGACGTCGGCGAAGATCGTTATCGCCGGTGGATTCGGCGTCGGCAAGACGACGCTGGTCGGCTCGGTCTCGGAGATCACGCCGCTGACCACCGAGGCCATCATGACCTCCGCCGGAGTCGGCGTCGACGACACCCGGCAGGTGCCGGGCAAGACGACGACCACGGTGGCCATGGACTTCGGCCGCATCTCGATCGATCGAGACCTGATCCTGTACCTGTTCGGTACGCCGGGTCAGACCCGTTTCTGGTTCATGTGGGATGAGCTGGTGCGGGGAGCGATCGGCGCGGTCGTGCTGGTGGACACCCGCCGGCTGGCCGACTGCTTCGCGGCGATCGATTTCTTCGAGCACCGGCGGCTGCCGTACCTGGTGGCCATCAACTGCTTCGACGGGATGCAGTACCACGATCCGCAGGACGTCCGGGATGCGCTCGCCATCTCCAGCGACGTGCCGGTGGTGGCCTGCGACGCCCGGAACCGGGAGTCGACGAAGCACGTACTGATCTCGCTTGTCGAGTACGTGCTCACGATGCGTCGCTCCCGGGCCGTCGCGCCCGCCTGATGTTCGGCACCAGCGTCCGGTGACGGCCACCGCCGACACCGGGCGCTGGTTGGTGCCCCGGTGACGTGGGTAGGTGCCCCAGGGCACCCACCGTCGTCAGCTGAGCCGGTTCCAGGCACCGCCGTCGACGCGGTACACCCCGAGGGAGTGGCGGTCCATGCCACTGTGCCGGATCGGCGTGAACGAGTACATCCCGGCCAGGCCATCGGTGACCTGGTTCTGCAGGTACGCCCGTAGTCGACCACGGTCCACGCTGTCGGCCAACCGGGCCGCCGTGCTGATGAGCAGCAGCGCGTCGGAGGCGTACGGGGCGAAGCCACGGTAGGCGCCGTGCGCGCGGATGTACGCCGAGACGAGGTCGCGGTAGGCGCGTCCGGCGGCGCTGCTGTTGGCGATGGTGGAGCCGCCCAGCGAGGACGGATGGACCGCGTAGGAACCCTCGACGGCGGGCAGATTGGGACGGTCAAGGGTCTCCTCGGCCACCGCCCCGGCGTCGAAGAACAACTCGCCGTCATGTCCGGCCGCGCGTAGTGCCCGTGCGGCGGCACCGGAATGGGGTGCGGTGGCCCAGACCACCACACCGTCCGCGCCGGCCGCGACGGCCTGTTCGGCGGCGCGGGCCATGCCGGCCCTGCCGGCCGGCAGCCGCACGGTGCTGGCCAGACCGACCTCTGCGGTGCGCAGCGCGCCCCGCATGGCCCGGACACCCGAGTCGCCGTGCAGCCCGTCCTCGGCCAGCACCACGACCCGGCGTAGCCCTTCGGAGCTGATCAGCTGGGCGAGCCGCCGTGCCACGTCGCCCGCGTCCGGGGTGACCTTGTAGACGTAGGCCCGCTGGGCCAGCGGCACGGCGATGGAGTCGCCGAACGCCAACGACACGAACGGCAGCCGGAGCTTCTGCGCCACCCCGATGACCGACATGGAGGTCTCCGCCAGGGTGGCACCGAGCAGGGCGTGCACGTCGTTCCGGCGGCCCAGCTCGGTCGCCTGCCGGGCGGCCAGTCGGGGATCGCTGCGGTTGTCCAGCACCTCGACGCGTACCCGCCGGCGGAGGTTGCCGACCGCCACGCCCTTTTCGTTGAGAGCCGCCGCACTGATTGCCAGCGCCCGTTGTTGGAGCACGCCCAGCGCCGCACCGGGGCCGCTCAGCTCCAGCGTGGCGCCGATGACCAACTCATGACCGGGGGTGGGCCGGGCGACGGCGTCCTCCCGTCCGCCGTCGCGCCCGCAGGCGCTCAGCAGCAGGGTGCTCGCCGCCGCAGCCAGTACGCCGCGTCGAGTGACCACGGATGGGCCGGTTACCGGTGTCGCCATGAGTCGCCTTCCCGCCCGGCGAACTGCCGCCGGATGTTCCGCGGGTATGCTCCCGGCCCTGCCGACCCGGCGTCAAATTATCCGGGTGTGGGCAGAAACACGCAGGTGAACGGCCTTGAAGAGGTCAATCGGCAGCACTGCGGCGCGGGTCAGGAGCGGTAGCCGGCGGAGCGGTACTCGTACTCCCGATCGTCGTCGCGGTCACCTGTGTCGCGGCTGAAGTCCCAGCCGCCAGCCGATTCCCGCCCGGGACGCCCGCCGACCGCGAACCCGCCGATCTCCTGCCCCCGACGCCAGCCACGGAAGTATCCGGTGGTGTTCTCGGCCAGGCTGGCGGCGTCACGCACTATCCGCAGCGGGCGCTCCTCCCGTAGCGGCGAACCGGGCACCAGGTTGGCCTGCGGTACGCGCTTGGGCAGCCCCGCGTTCGTCTCGGCACCCACTGCGGGACGGGCCGCCTGCTCGGCGGCCTGCCATCCGGTGTCGGCCGTGGTCGACCAGTCCAGGTCGGCCTCTTCGCCGTGCCCCACGAACCAGGCGGAACGGGCCTGCGCGAAGATCAGCAGATCGCCGTCGCCCTCGTCGGAGACCGGCGGCGGCCGGTGCTCGACCGGCGGTTCCGCCGCACGGCGGGCCGGTAGCTCCAGTCGCTCGTCCCCCCGGTTGCCGCGTTCGGTGCCGCTGCGGTCGACGAGCCGTAGCGGCGGCGTCTCCGGTGACGGCTGAGTACCGTTGCGCAACGCCCGGTCGGCCAGTGGCGGCGGCTCGACCAGCCGCAGCACGGGCGGTTCCGGCGGCAGATCGTCGGCGAGCCACGGCGGGGTGACCCGGCGCTCTGCACCCTGGTCGGTGGGAGGCTCGGGAGCACCGCGCCGGCCACGGTCGTCGTACGATCCGACGACCGGATTGCGGGGTGAGGTGTCGGCCGGGTTTTCCGGATTGTTGACCAGGGGCCAGTTCGAGCGGGATCCCGGGGGAGCGGTCTTCTCCTGCTCCGGGCGGGGTGCGGGCACCGGGACACTGAGGTCGGTGGCGCTGAATCCGCCGGTCGGCGGCGGTGGCTCGCCGTTCGTTTTCGGCCGGGGCGGGATGACGGTGCGCTGGCGCTCGGCGCGGGCGTTGTTGATCGCCGCCGTGGTGAGGGTCGGTCGGAACGGCTCGCCCGCTTCGGCGGGCGGGATCGAGCCGCGCTGCGTCGGTGCGATCGGCGTGATGCCGGGCGGCGGCGGTGGCGGCGCGGAGATCGGCCGGTTGGTCGGGCCGTCCACCCGGGACGGGTGCGACTCGGCCCGCGACGGCGAGGCGGGCGGCCCGGCCACAGCGGCCGGCGTCACCGGCGCGGGCGCGACCGGTGGGGGAGTCATCGGCGGGGGTGCCACCGGCGGGGGGCCGAGTGGACGCGGAGCGGCCGGCTGGGCATTGCCCGGCACCGGCTCCGGCCGACTGCGACGGCCACCGGCCGGCTCGGGGCCGCCGGGGCGCACCGACCGCAGGCCGGTCTGGGGGCCGGGAGTGCTCGCCGACAGTTCGCCGACCTGTTCGCCGCGTCGCGCGGCGGCTCGCCGGCCGGACGCCGCCGTTGGTCCGGCGGTACGGGCGCGCAGCGCACCGACGAGCGCCTCGCAGCCGGCGTCGCAGGCGCGGACCGAGGCGACCGCCTGTCGGATGGTCTCCGCGGCGGCTGAGGTGAGGGCCCGGTTGACGGTGGCCCGCCGTGGGGTCTCGGAAATGGCGACGCGTAGCGCGGTGACCGCCTCGTCGATCGCCTCCGCGTCGCCTGCCCCGTCGGCGGTGAGTTGAGCGGTGACGGCGTCCGCGGTGACCGCGGCGTCGCGGCCCCGGCCGGCCGCGTCGGTAAGCATGCCCGGCTCGGGCAGCGCGTCCAGTACGGCAAGCGGGATCGACTCGGCCGGGTCGGGGTAGGCGCGCAACGCGGCCGGGTAGAGCTCGCGGAGCACCTCGCGCAGCGCGACCGCGGCGGAGTGCCGACCGCTGGCCAGCGCGGCGTGTGCGGCGAGGACCTGCTTGTACCCGGCGAGTTCACGGGGAGCCGGCAGGGTCACCGCCGACAGTGCGCCGGCCTGCAACGCCCGGGCGAGACCGACGGCGCGCCGGACGGCCGGCGGCGATTGCATCTCCTCCAGCGAGTCGTCGTCGGCGAACCGTTCGGCGAAGTCGTCGACCGAGTCGTCGTCGGCGATCGCCAGCGGGCGACCGGCGGCGCTGAGCAGAGAGGTGATGGTGTGGTCGTCGCTGTCGGCGGCTATCGCCGCTCCGCTCGGCCCGCCCGAGCGTTCCACGAGCAGCGTGACCAGCCGGGCGTAGCCCGTCGGGTCGTCGCCGATCTCGCAGACATGCAGCAGACGGCCTGCGTCGTCGACCACAGCGGACGTCAGCGCCGATCCGGTCGAGACCGGTCGGTCGGCCGGGTCCGCCGAGGTCAGACCGCAGTACACGCGCACGAGCGCCACGGCGTCGTCCTCCTCCCGGGACACAGGGCTTTCTCTGCCAGAGACTGATGCTCCCTGGTGTGGGTCAGTCGCGCCAGTCCACGACCGCAGAGATCTTTCCGACAATGGTCCGCCAACCCAGACTTGCGGTTTGTGCCCCGATTTTCTTCAGCCTACGCCGTCCCATGAAGCCGCCGATGCCGCCGCCGACCGATGCCCGTAGCGCCTCGTCCAGGTCGTCGAGACTGGAGCCGGTGGAGAGCATGTCCAGCACCGCCGGCAGTCGCAGGGCGTACGCCAGGTCGCGGGCTACCTCGCCGGCCTCGATGAGCAGCGTCGGGTCCCAGGTGTCGTGCCCGCCGCGGAGGTTCTCCACGACGAGGTCGAGTTCGTAGACGTCATCGTCCAGCGGCGCGATGTCGGCCGGTTCCACCCGTTCGGACAGTTCATCCCAACTGTCCAGCTGAGACAGATCGTTGGGTGCGCCGGAACGGACGAAACTGACAAGCGACTCGGGCGTCTTGAACAGCAGCAGCCGACCCTTGTGGGTCAGGAAGACCGGCACTTCCTCGTCACCGGCCTCGTCGGCGGTGACCTCGTCGGCGTCTTCCTTCCCGTCTTCGGCGGCGTCGCCGCGCTGCGCCTGCTTCTCCTCGTCCTCGCTCTCGGCGAACTCGCGGGCGACGTCCTCGTCGAGGATGACGACGTCACCCTCCTCCTCGTCGTCGCTCTCGGTCGGGCTGACCTGCCGACGGGCGAGGAAAGGGTCGTCGGCGTCGCGCTCGGCAACGTCGGTCGGGGTCAGCTCACGGGCCGACCGGTACGCGCGCAGGGTGAAGCCGGTGCCGGCCGGCAGGGCGATCTCCACCGGATCGATCCGCAGCTCGTCCCAGAGTGCGCGGTTCGCGGTCTCCGCCGCGGCGACGTCGGGCGCGGCGTCGGCCGGCTCGGCGACGTCCGGCTCGCTGGTGCCGGTCGTGTCATCGAGCTCGGGCTCGTCGGCGTCCGGCCGTTGGGGCGACTGGCGTGCCACGGTGACCTCCGTGTGCGTCGGGCTACCACCCCCGGCGCTGATGCCGGTGAGTGACTCTGGGCACATACCCTAGTTGGCTGCGCTCGGTAACCGCTGGCCGCACCCCGATGGCTCGCCACGCGGATAACAAGTAGCGTGTCTACGCATGAACGCCCAGGCGCTGCACGGACACCTCGACGCCCTGCTCCTGGCCGTGCTGGAGCGGGGGGCCCTGCACGGCTACGCGATCATCGAGGCCCTGCGGGCGCGCAGTGACGGTCGACTCGACCTGCCTACCGGCACCGTCTACCCGGCGCTGCGACGGCTGGAGCGGGCCGGACACGTGGTCAGCGCGTGGAGCACCGTCAACGGGCGGGAACGGCGGACCTACGAGCTGACCGACACCGGCCGGCGGGCGCTGGCCGACCAGCGGTCGGGGTGGCGTGAGTTCAGTTCGACGGTCGGCCGCTTTCTGGGCCCGGGCACCACACCCAACCCGGCGGGCTGACCGTCAGCGGGCGGCCAGCAGCCAGGTACGGGCGGCGCTGCCCAGCCACAGGTGGGCGGAGACGCCGACGGCCATTCCGATGATCATCGGTGGCCAGGTGAGGGCCGCATCCCACAGCACTATCGACCAGGAGAACAGCCCGGCTCCGGCCACCGCGCCCAGCAGAGCGGTCCCGGTCAGCGCGACACCGGCGCTGCGCGCCAGCGCGGTCAAGGCGGGACGCGCCGAGCGGGCGGTGGCCGCGACCAGCACGAGCCCGGCCAGACCGAGCAGGAAGGCACCCGCCCAGATCCACTCCACCGACTGCGACAACAGCAGGTAACCGGAGGGTGGTCGTGGTCCGTTGCTCCAGCTTGATCCGTGCCAGGTCAGGTCACCGGCGATCGAGCCGATCGCGGCGATGGCGACCACTCGCAGAGACAACCCGCGCAGCGCGGCCACCGCGAGTTCGGCCTGGTAGGCCGGGGCGAGCTGATCCGGCGTACCGAAATCGGCGACCGCCTGGCGCGACGCCTCACCGGCCGGTAGGCCGCTGTCCCGGTACGCCTCGGCGGCGTCGAGCAGCCCGTGCCGCGCCTCGGTGATCAGATCGGCCCGCAGCCGGCGTGGCCCACGGAGCCGACCGGCGAGCTGCCGCAGGTGCTCCTCGACCAACACGTCATCCCCGACCGGCATGGCCCAACCCTGCCATGTCGCTGGTGTCCCGGCCTCGGGGACATCCCGGAGGCGGCCCCGACGGATCAGCCCGACAACGCGAGGTAGCCGTGCTCGGCGGCCTGCTGCAACACCCACTGCTCCCGATACCAGCCGGGCGTCGCCACGAGCGCCGCGTGTCGGCCCCGCTGCACGACCCGGCCGGCGTCCAGCACCACGATCTCGTCGAGTTCGGCGAGGCCGCTGAGCCGGTGGGTGATCAGCAGCACCGAGTGCCCGACGGTGGCGGCCAGCGCGCTGGCCAGCACCTGGTCGGCGGCGGTCGGGTCGAGGCCCTCCGTGGGTTCGTCGAGCACCAGGACGCCCGGCGCGGCGAGCAGGGCGCGGGCCAGCGCGAGACGCTGCCGTTGACCACCGGAGAGCTGTCCGCCCTCCTCGCCGACGACCGTGTCCCAGCCGTCCGGCTGGGCCCGGACCCAGTCCGCCAGCCCGGCGGCGGTGGCGGCGGTGAGCAGCGCGTCCTCGTCCGCATTCGGACTACCGAGCAGCATGTTGTCCCGGACGGTGGCGTGGAAGACGTACGCCTCGGCGAGCAAACCCCCGACCAGGTAGGGCAACTCCTGGGACGGGTACGCAGACACGTCCCGCCCGTTCAGGGTGACCCGGCCGGCGGTGGGGGAAACCGCGCCGGTCAGCACGGCGGCCAGGGTGCTCTTGCCCGCGCCACTCGGACCGACGACCGCGACCCGACGTCCGGGTGGCAGCTCCAGGTCGACGCCGTCGAGCGCGGCGGCAGCACCGACCCGGTATCGAACCGTCACCGCTTCGAACCGGACCGACGGTGCCGGGGCGACCGCAGGAGCGCTGACGGAGTCCCGGGGGGTCTCGGAGCTGGCGTCGCCGGGTGCCAGGAGATGGGCGACCCGGGCCAGGCCGGACCGCAGTCCGGTCCATTGACGGGCCGCGCCGACCAGCGCGAGGGCGATCTCCACGGCGGCCAGGGTGCCGACGGCCAGGACGCCGACCAGCACCCCGTCCACATCGGCGCCGAGGGCCACGTACACCACCGCCCCGGCGGTCAGACCGGCCACCAGCACCCCGGCCGCGTCGACGGCGAAGCCGAGCGCCGCGAGTCGCCGCTCCAGCCGCGCCAGTCGGCGGGCCCGCCGCCCGGCGGCCGCCAGCGCGTCCGAGGTCGCCCCGAAGGCGGCCAGGTCGGCGGCGCCGTGGGTGAGATCGACCGCGTCGGTGGCGAGCGCTCCGCGCAGGGGCGCCACCTCCGCGCCGGCCCGTCGGGTCAGCGCGGTCGCCAACGCCGGCAGGGCAACGGCGGCCACCAGCAGCCCGACGGCGAGCGCGAGCGCGGCCGGCAATGAAACCAGTGCGGTCAGCCCGACGGCCAGTACGCTCACCAGCCCGGCCGCCGCAGCCGGCACGAGCACCCGCAGCAGCAGGTCCTGTACCGCGTCCACGTCGGAAACCAGTCGGCTCAGCGCGTCCCCACTGCGGGGCGGGTCGCCGCGCCGCGTCGCCAGGGTGGCGAAGACCCGGGCCCGTACGTCGGTGATCAGACGCAGCACCGCGTCGTGCCCGGCCAGGCGTTCGGTGTAACGCAGCACGCCCCGGCTCACCGCCAGCGCCCGTACCGCCACGATCGCCACGGTGAGCCGATCCAGCGGCGGCTGACCGGCGGCGGTCATCAGCAGCCAGGTCGCGGTCGCCATCAGGGCCAGCCCGGCGAACTCGGTGGCCGCGGCGAGCAGCCCGGCACCGATCAGGCGTCTCAGGTACGGCCGGGCCAGCCGCAGCACGATCCGCTCGTTCATCGCGCGGCGCCAAACGATCCGCTCGCTCATGGGCGCTCACCGGCCGGTACCGGAGTCAGTTCGGTGACCCGCCCGTCCTCGACCCGCAGGATGCGGTCGACGTCGGTGAGCAGCGCTGGCCGGTGGGCCACCAGAAGGGCGGTACGGCTGGCGACCAGACTGCGGGTGGCCGACAGCACCACCGCCTCGGCTGCGGCGTCGAGGCGCGCGGTGGGCTCGTCGAGCAGCACCACCGGCGCGTCCCGCAGGAAGGCCCGGGCCAGCGCCACCCGTTGCCGCTGGCCGCTGGAGAGGCCGTACCCCCGCTCGCCGAGCAGGGTGTCCAGCCCGTCGGGCAGGGTGGCGACCACCTCGTCCAGCGCGGCGGCATGGACCGCGGCGGAGAGGGCGGCGGGCGTGGCATCGGTGGTGCCGAGCCGGATGTTGTCGGCCAGCGACGCCGCGAACAGGTGGGCCCTTTGCGGCACCCACGCCACCTGTCGCCGCCAGCTGTCGAGGTCGATCTCGGTCAGGTCGATCCCGCCGACGGTGACCCGGCCGTCGGTCGGGCGCACGAAGCCGAGCAGCAGGTTGAGCAGGGTGCTCTTGCCGGCGCCGCTCGGCCCGATGATCGCGATGCGCTCGCCGGGTCGGATGGTCAGCGTCACGTCGCGCAGCGCAGTGGTGCGCTCGTACGCCACCGTCACCGATTCGAAGCGGATCTCGGCGGGCCCGTCCGGTTGCGCGCTCGCTCGACCCGCCGGTGCCGGCGGCGCCGAGCCGGAGAGCGTGAGCGCCTCGTCCAGCGCGGTGAGCCCTTCCATGCTGGCGTGGAAGCGGCTACCGGCCGCCCGCAGCGGCAGGTACGCCTCCGGGGTCAGCAGCAGCACCAGCAGCGCGGTCTGGAGGGCCAGCCCGCCGCCGAGCAGCCGGATGCCGACCGGTACGGCGACCAGCGCCACCGACAGGGTGGCGACGAGTTCGAGCACCAGCGCGGAGAGGAAGGCGATCCGCAGCGTCTTCATGGTGGCGATCCGGTGCCCGTCGGCCATCCGTCGTACCGCGTCGGTCTGCGCTCGGGCCCGACCGAACGCGCGCAGTGTGGGTAGCCCGGCCACCATGTCCAGGAAGTGCCCGCCGAGCAGGGAAAGCCGTCGCCACTGGCGCTCGGTGGCGGCCTGGGCCTGCCAGCCGAGCAGCGCCCCGAAGATCGGAATGAGCGGCAGCGTCAGCGCGATGATCAACGCCGAACTCCAGTCGGCGAAGAGGACTCGGCCCAGCACCGCGACCGGCACTGTCACGCTCAGCACGAGTTGTGGCAGGTAGCCGGTGAAGTAGGCGTCGAGTGCGTCCAGACCTCGACCGGCGAGCGTGGCCAGTTGGCCGGCTCGCTGTCCGGCCACCCAGCCGGGTCCATGTTGGGCGACGGCACCCAGCAGGTCGGCTCGCAGCGCCGCCTTGACCGTGGCGGCCACCCGCGCGGACACCGCGCCCTGCGCCCAGACCACCAGCGAGCGGGCCGCGACCGTGGCCAGCAGCCCGACCAGCGCGGCGCGGTCCAGTTGCCCGGTGAAGGCCGTGGCCAGCAGCACGGCCAGGGCGGTCGCCTGCGCCACGACCAGCCCGGCGGCGAGTACGCCGAGCAGCGCGAGCAGGGCGAGGTCGCGTCGGGCAGCAGGAACCCGGCGCAGCAGCCGCGGGTCGAAGGGGCGGCGGTTCACCAGTACACCGGTGCCCTGCCGTCAGTTCGTCCTCGAAAAATCCACAAGCACATCGCCTGGAAGCCTAGTAGGGCCGGCAGCAGCGGCACCGCCAGCCAGCCCAGCAGCCGCAGGGTTGGACCACTGGCGGCGGCGTCGGTCACTGTCAGTGACGCGCTCGGTTCCACGGTCGACACCAGCACGTACGGCCAGAGCGTCACCCCGACCAGCAGCACCGGCAGCGCGAGCGCCGTCGCGGTGGCGGCGAAGGCCACGCCGGGCCGTCGCCGCCCGAGCGCCACCCGCGCCGCGAGCAGGGCCGCCACCAGCAACATCGCCAGCAGTACGCCGGCCGCGGGGCGCTGTGCGGCGGTGCGTACCCGGTCGGAGAACAGCGCGACGACGGCGGCTGCGCCGACCGCGACGGTCGCGGTGAGGAGCAGCCGGTGCGCCAGCGGACGGAGCCGGTCGCTTTCTACGGTGGGTAGCCGGAGGGTGAGGAAGGTCGCACCGTGCGCCACGACCAGTGCCAGCACGGCCAGCCCGGTGGCGGCGGCGAACGGGGTGAACAGGTGCGTCACCCCGGCCACGTGTCCGTCGGCCCGCAGCGGTACCCCCTGGAGCAGTCCGGCGAGCACCACGCCCCAACCGAGCGCGGCGAGCAGGCTGCCGACCACGATCACCCGCTCCCACGCGGTTCGGGCCGATCTGCCGCCCGGCCGGCTGCGCAGCTGCACCCCGGCGGTCACCAGGATCACCCCGGCGAGCGCGGCGGCCACCGCTGGGTAGCTGCCGGCGAGCAGTTCGCCCTCCAGTACGGGGAACGCGCCGAACAGGATGCCGACGGCGGCGACCAGCCACACCTCGTTGCCGAGGAAGAAGGGTCCGATCGCGTTGAGGGCGGCACGTCGGCGTGGCGCGTCGGCCCCGCGGGCGAGCAGCAGACCGACGCCGTAGTCGTAGCCGCCGAGCACCAGATAGCCGGCGAAGAAGAGGCCGAGCAGGGCGTACCAGGCGAGTTCCATCTCCGGCTCCTCAGGCGAACGCGGGTTCGGGGCGGGGGTCGTCGGCCGGCGGTTGGGCCGGCGGGCGGCCGAGAGCGGGGTCGGCGGCACCCCGGGCGGCGTGCCGGGCGAGCAGCGTCCAGTTGGTGACGGCGAGCGTGCCGAGCAGCAGGGTGAAGCCGATCAGCGAGGTCGCCATCAACCACGGACTGATCGGCGAGACCGCCTGGTCCACCGGCAACAGCCCGTACGCCACCCAGGGGTGGCGGCCGACCTCGCGGGCGATCCAGCCGAGGATCAGCGCCACGAACGGCAGGGGCAGGGTGAGCATGATCAGCCAGAGCGGGAACCGGAGGCGGATGATCCAGTCCCGCCAGAGCAGCGGGACGAGCAGCCAGAGCAGGCCGAGGGCGAAACCGATGAGGATCATGAAGCCGAGCCCGACGTTGGACAGCGTGGGAGGCAGGTAGTCGCCGGGGCCGAATCTGGCGGTCCAGTCGGCGATCAGCGCGTCGGCTTCGGGGTTGCCCCCGAACTTGGTGGGTTGAACGCCGCCCACCGGCCCGAACTGGGCGAAGCCGAACCCCTGCACGAGGGTGATCGCCAGCGCGGCGGTGACCAGGCCGATCCGCAGCGAGGTGCGGAACAGCGCATGGTCGGTGGTACGCCGATTGAGGTGCCAGGCGCTGACCGCCGCCATCAGCAGGCCACCGGTGAGCAGCGCCGCCGACACCACGTGCCCGAGCGCCATCCACAGGGCCGGATTGGTCAGCAGCGCCGCGAAGTCGGTCAGGTGGGCGACACCGTCGCGTACCTCGTAGCCGACCGGGTTCTGCAACCAGGAGTTGGCCACCATGATCCAGAAGGCCGAGGCGTACGCGGTGATTGCGACCCCGTAGAGCAGTGCGAGGTGCGCGCCGCGACGTAGCCGGTGCCAGCCGAAGATCCACATGCCGAGGAAGGTCGACTCCAGGAAGAAGGCGACCAGGGTCTCGATCGCCAGCGGCGCGCCGAAGACGTTGCCGGCGTAGCGCGACAGCCCGCTCCAGTTCAGCCCGAACTGGAACTCCATCACGATGCCGGTGGCGATGCCGAGCACGTAGTTGATCACGTAGAGCTGGCCCCAGAATCGGGTCAGTCGCTCCCAGCGATGGTTGCCGGTCAGCACCCAGGCGGTCTGCATCCCGACCAGCAGGGTGACCAGCCCGAGCGTGACAGCCACGAAGAGGAAGTGGATCGAGGCGGTCGTGGCGAACTGTAGGCGGGCGAGGAGCAGGGTGTCCATGTCGGCTCTCCCGGGGCGGGGTCGTTGCGGATAGGGAGACTACACGTAGCGACGCTACATATAGGTCCGCAGTGCGAGTCGGGCCGACATCATCAGGGTTAGTTCAGGGTCCGTCAGCTGAGGAAGAGTGAGACGGGCAGGGCGGCCACGGTCGTGGTCACGGACAGCGCAATGGCACCGAGCAGCCGAGGCGGGCGTGCGGTGACCAGCAGCCGCTGCACCCGTACGTCCAGATCCCGGTCGCCCATGCCGAGCGCGCCGGCCGGCGTGATCCGATTCCCGGCGGCGGCGAACCGGCGCAGCGCACCGGCCAGCGGGGCCTCGGCGTGCAGCTCACGGGCCTTGTCGTCGGCGCGCATCTCGACCAGCAGCGAAACCCGCTCGTGTGCCTCCCGGACCCAGCGGAACCAGGGCAGCGCCCGACAGAGCGCGGTGAACGGCAGCAGCACCAGATCGTGCCGCTCCTGCGCGTGCGCCCGCTCGTGGGTCAGCACCGCCGCCAACTCGGCCCGGTCGAGCAGGCTGAGGGTGCCGGCGCTGACCACCACCCGGGGCTTCACCCCCGGAAGGCAGTACGCCGCCGCACCCGGATGGTCGAGCACCAGCGCGCCCGGCACGGTCGGATCCCGTCGGGCGACCAGGGTGAGCAGATCCCGGTGCCGACGCTGAGCGCGTACCGCGCCGTGGATGCTGCGTACCGTGGTGGTCAGCAGCACCGCCCCGATGCCGAGACCGACGCCGACCAGCCCCAGGTGCACGGCACCGAGACCGGCCGGCAGGGTGCCGTGCCAAAGGTCGTCAGCGAGCGCCAGCAGTGCACTGCCGGTGCCCCGCTGGTACGGGGCGAGACCCAGCGCGATCGGCAGCCCCATCGCGGAAAGACCGACCCCCAGACCGATCGCCTGCCAGCACAGGATCGCCACCCGAGGGCTGCGCCACGTCCAGGTGGAGCGGGCCAGCACCTGGGCGAGCAGCCAGCACGCCACCATCGAGGCGGCGAAGTGCAGGGTGTGCGCCACGGCCTCGCCCTACCGCTCCGCGGCCTCGTCGGCCAGGCCGGCGCGCGACGCCCGGTCTGCTGACGACTCGACCCGGTCGGTCAGCCCACGGTCCGGGCTCTCCGCCGCCTGCCCAGGTGTGTCGGATGCCAACCCGGCCTGCGCCGAGAGCGCGGCGCGCAGCACGTCGGCCTCGGTGCCGGTCACCGAGCGGGCGAATCGGACCAGCGCCGCGTCCCGGCTGCCGCCCAAATCGAGCGCATCGAGCATGAGCTGGGCGATGTACGCCTCACGGCTGGCCGCGGCGCGGTAACGCCACGCCCGCCCTTCCCGCTCGCGCTGCACCATGCCCTTGCCGGCCAGCCGGTCCAGCACGGTCATCACCGTGGTGTACGCCAACTCGCGTCCGTCCAGGGCCTCGGCCACCTCGCGCACGGTGACCCCATCGGACGTGGCGGGAACCGTGTCCCACAGCACGTCCATCACCGCACGCTCAAGATCCCCCAGCCGAGTCACCCCGCAATCCTACCCCCCGTAGTAGACCCACCCCCACCCCGGACGTCCCACCCCACCCCGCACCCCGCCCACCCCACCCACCCCCGCACCCACCCCCACCTCCGCCGCGACAACTTCGGGGATAGTGCGGCTTCGTCACCACTCGACCCAGCAGTTTCCGAGAAGTTGTCCGGATCTTGAGCGAGCACCCAGGGCGACAGGCGACAGAGGGCGGAAGGGGAAGGGGCGAGAGGGGAGCCGGCAGGCCGGGGAGACGACGGAGCGGGGGGAGACGACCGAGCGGGAGACGGCAGGCCGGGCAACCGACGCTGGGCAGCCCCCCGTAAGCCGTGACCCACGGACTGCCGCGCCCAGGTCCGGGTTTCCGGGGAGCCCCGCCCGCGCAGGGATCAAGCCTGA
Source organism: Micromonospora sediminimaris (assembly GCF_016863575.1). Classification (NCBI taxonomy): domain Bacteria; kingdom Bacillati; phylum Actinomycetota; class Actinomycetes; order Micromonosporales; family Micromonosporaceae; genus Micromonospora; species Micromonospora sediminimaris. The sequence continues at coordinate 35,615 of NZ_BOPD01000009.1, read as the reverse complement.
CCGCCCGGAGCGGGTGGGGCTCCCCGGAAACCCCAGGAGCGGAGGCCCCCCGGAAGGAAACCCCACCCAAGCGGGGCTCCCCGGAACCCACTCAAGCGAAGGCTCCCCGGAACCCACTCAAGCCAAGGCTCCCCGGAAATCCCGAGAGCAGGGAGAGTCAGACCCCCTTGGGGTGCCAGACGGTCTTCGTTTCCAGCAGGGCCGTCATCCGGCCGAGCCCGGGATCCGCCGACCAGTCGTGACCTGCCGCTACCGGCCGCAGCACCCGCTTGAGGTTCTCCGCGGCCTTGACCTCCAGGTCGGCGGCCAGCTCCGGGTCGGTCACGCCGGTCAGGTCGATGGCGTTGACGTCCATGTGCGCGGCCAGCGTGGGTACGGTCTCCGACAGCCGGCCGGTGAGGATGTTGACCACGCCGCCCGGCAGGTCGGAGGTGGCCAGCACCTCGGCAAGGGTCACCGCGGCCAGTGGCGCCGTCGGTGAGGCGGCCACCACCACCGTGTTGCCGGTGACGATCGCCGGGGCGATCACGCTGACCAGCCCGAGCAGGGCCGGTGTCTCGGGGGCGACCACCGCCACCACACCCGTCGGCTCGGGCGCCGACAGGTTGAAGTACGGCCCGGCGACCGGGTTCGCGCCCCCGTACACCTGCGGAAGCTTGTCGGACCAGCCGGCGTACCAGACCCAGCGGTCGGTCGCCGCGTCCACCTCGTCGGCGGGCACGCCGAGCGCGACGAACTGCTCGCGTCGGCCCTCCAGCATCTCGGCGACCCGGTAGAGGATCTGACCCCGGTTGTACGCGGTCGCCCCGGCCCACCCCTTTCCGGCGGCGCGGGCGGCCACCACGGCGTCCCGCGCGTCCTTGCGGGAGGCCAGCGACACGTTGGAGTCCTGCACGAGATACGACCGTCCCGACTCGCTACGCGGGAACTTCCCGCCGATGAAGAGCTTGTACGTCTTGCGTACCGCGACCCGCTCAGACATTGAGGTACGCCTCCAGCCCGTGCCGGCCGCCCTCGCGACCGTAGCCCGACTCCTTGTAGCCGCCGAACGGCGAGGTCGGGTCGAACTTGTTGAACGTGTTGGCCCACACCACGCCGGCGCGCAGCCGGTCGGCCGTCCACAGGATCCGGGAACCCTTCTCGGTCCAGATCCCGGCCGACAACCCGTACGGCGTGTTGTTTGCCTTCTCCACGGCCTCGGCCGGGGTGCGGAAGGTGAGTACGGACAGCACCGGGCCGAAGATCTCCTCGCGGGCGATCCGGTGTGCCTGGGTGACCCCGGTGAAGATGGTCGGCGCGAACCAGAAGCCCCGCTCGGGCAGCTCGCAGGGTGGCGACCACTGCTGCGCGCCCTCGGCGGCGCCGGCTTCGGTCAGCTCCCGGATGCGGGAGAGCTGGGCGGCGGAGTTGATGGCACCGATGTCGGTGTTCTTGTCCAGCGGGTCACCGAGGCGCAGTTGGGCCATCCGCCGCTTGAGTGACTCCAGCACCTGCTCGGCGACGGATTCCTGAACCAGCAGCCGGGAGCCGGCGCAGCAGACGTGCCCCTGGTTGAAGAAGATGCCGTTGACGATGCCCTCGACCGCCTGGTCGACCGGGGCGTCGTCGAAGACGATGTTGGCGGCCTTGCCGCCGAGTTCCAGGGTGAGCTTCTTGCGGCTGCCGGCGACCGCGCGGGCGATGGCCCGGCCGACGTCGGTGGAGCCGGTGAAGGCGACCTTGTCCACGTCGGCGTGCTCGACCAGCGCCCGGCCGGTCTCGCCGGCGCCGGTGACGATGTTGACCACACCGGCCGGCAGGTCGGCCTGCTGGCAGATCTCGGCGAACAGCAACGCGGTCAGCGGGGTGGTTTCGGCCGGCTTCAACACCACGGTGTTGCCCGCCGCGAGGGCGGGGGCGATCTTCCAGGCCAGCATCAGCAGCGGGAAGTTCCACGGGATGACCTGCGCCGCCACGCCGAGCGGCTGAGGATACGCACCGCTGTGCTGGCTCGTCGGCCTCCGGCCGAACCCGGCGTACTCCAGCTTGTCGGCCCAGCCGGCGTAGTAGAAGAAGTGGGCGGCGACCAGCGGGAGGTCGACGTCGCGGGACTCCTTGATCGGCTTGCCGTTGTCAAGTGACTCCAGCACGGCCAGCTCACGCGAGCGTTCCTGGATGATGCGGGCGATCCGGAACAGGTACTTGGCCCGGTCCCGGCCCGGCATCGGACCCCAGACCTTGTCGTACGCCTTGCGGGCCGCCCGGACCGCCCGGTCCACGTCCTGTGCGCCGCCCTCGGCGATCTCGGCCAGCACCTCCTCGGAGGCCGGGTTGATCGACTTGAAGCTGCCGCCGTCGGCCGGGTCGACGAACTTACCGTCGATGAAGAGCCCGTACGAGGGCTTGAGGTCTACCACCGAGCGTGACTCGGGGGCGGGTGCGTATTCGAACATCGCGGTCAGTCCAGGGTGAAGTAGTCGGGGCCGGCGTACACGCCGGTCGTCAGCTTGGTGCGCTGCATCAGCAGGTCGTTGAGGAGGCTGGACGCGCCGAAGCGGAACCAGTCCGGGTGCAGCCAGTCCGGGCCGACGGTCTCGTTGACCATGACCAGGTACTTGATCGCGTCCTTGGTGGTCTTGATGCCGCCGGCCGGCTTCACGCCTACCTGCCGCCCGGTGGCGGCCCGGAAGTCGCGTACCGCCTCCAGCATCACCAGGGTCACCGGCAGGGTGGCGGCGACGGGAACCTTGCCGGTGGAGGTCTTGATGAAGTCGGCGCCCGCGAGCATCGCCAGCCAGGAGGCGCGGCGCACGTTGTCGTAGGTGGCCAGCTCGCCGGTCTCCAGGATCACCTTGAGGTGGGCTCGCGGTCGCCCTTGGCGACCGGCATCAGCACTGCCGCAGGCTTCCTTGGTGGCGACGATCTCGTCGTACACCTCGGCGTAGCGGCCGGCCAGGAAGGCGCCCCGGTTGATCACCATGTCGATCTCGTCGGCGCCCGCCTCGACGGCGGCGCGGGTGTCGGCGAGCTTGATCTCCAGCGGCGCCTGACCCGACGGGAAGGACGTGGCCACGCTGGCCAGGTGCACCCCGGATCCGCGCAGCACCTCGGCCACGTACGGGACCATCGAGGGGTAGACGCAGACCGCGCCGACGTGCGGGCAGGACGGGTCGGCCGGATCGGGCCGCAGCGCCTTCGCGGCGAGCGCCCGTACCTTGCCCGGGGTGTCCGCGCCCTCCAGCGTGGTCAGGTCGACCATCCGGATGGCGAGGTCGATCGCCTCGGCCTTGGCGGTGGTCTTGATGGATCGGGTGCCGAGTTGGGCTGCCCGCTGCTCCGCGCCGACCTGGTCCACGCCCGGTAGGCCGTGCAGAAAGGTCCGCAGAGCGGTCTCGGATCGTCCCAACTCGGAGAGGTCCGAGCGGGCCGACGTCGCTGTCGCCGTCATGTCTCGAAGTCTACGCAGGTTGACACCGAGTGATCTTGGTCACCGCGGTCGACGAGCGCGCACGGGTGAGCGAAGTCGCTGGTCGCGGCCGGGGCCCGCGCGCCGACATTCCGGGCGGGTAGGTTGAGCGATCGTGGACGTACTCGTCATTGACCACCCGCTCGCCCAGTCCCGGCTGACCGCCATGCGGGACGAGCGCACCGATTCCTCGACATTCCGGGCGGCGCTGCACGAACTCACCACAATGCTGGTGTACGAGGCCGCCCGCTCCTTCCCGGTGGAGACGTACCCGGTGCAGACGCCGGTGACCGCCACCCAGGGCACCCGGCTGGCCAACCCGCCGCTGCTGGTGCCGGTGCTGCGGGCGGGTCTCGGCATGGCCGACGCCGCGCTGGGGCTGCTGCCCGAGTCCTCGATGGGCTTCGTCGGCCTGGCCCGCGACGAGGAGACCTTCGAGCCGCGCGCCTACATGGAGTCGCTGCCCCGGGACCTCGCCGGCCTGCCCGTGCTGGTCCTCGACCCGATGCTGGCCACCGGCGGCTCCCTGGAGCACTGCTGTCGACTGCTGGCCGAGCGGGGCTGCACCGACATCACCGTGCTCTGTGTGCTCGCCGCGCCGGCCGGCATCCAGCGGTTGGAGCGCTCCGGACTGCCGCTGCGCCTGGTCACCGCCGCCATCGACGACGGCCTCAACGACAGCATGTTCATCGTGCCGGGCCTCGGCGACGCCGGTGACCGGCAGTTCGGCGGCATGCCCCGCTTCTGAGCAGGACGACGGCCGCTGACCCCGGCGGCGGTTTGTGCTGCGGGCGGTGGCGTTCAGCGGCTAGCGTCTCGGGCCATGACTGGTGTGCCACTCGCCGAGGAACTGCTCCTGCTCGCCTACGACGACGAAACGGGTAAGGCGACCCTGCCGCGGATCAGCCTCGACCTGGGCATGGCCGCCGCCGTTCTCATCGAACTGGCCCTGGCCGGGCGGATCGCGTACACCGACGGCGCCTTGACCGCGGTGGACCCGACGCCGACCGGCGAACCGGTCACCGACGCGGTGCTGGCCAAGATCGTGGCCGACACGCCGCACAGCCCCTCCTCCTGGGTGCAGCGGCTCCGGCACGGCCTGCGCGACCGGATCCTCGGCGACCTCTGCGAGCAGGGCGTCGTCCGGGACGTCGACGAGACCGAGTTGGGCTTCATCCACGTCCACCGCTACCCGGTGGTGGACCCGTCGGTGGAGGAGGAGACCCGGCAGCGGCTCGCCGTGGTGCTCACCGGCGCCGCGCCGGACGAGCGGACCGCCGCACTCGCGACCCTGGTCGCCGTGCTGCGGATGGAGTCCGCACTCGGGGTCACCGGCGAGGACGCCGACGCCGCCCGACGCCGGCTGGAGGAGATCGCCAGCGGCGCCGGCTTCTCCGGCGAGGTCAACCTGGAGGACAGCGTGATCCGCCCGTCGGTGGCCCTGGTGGTGGCTGCCCTCGGCCGCGCCGTCGAGCACGCCCTCGGCCCCCGCCGCCCGCCCGAATCGCGTTGATCATGAGGTCTGGCGGCACTCCTGGATCAACTTCGCCGCTAACCTCATGATCAACCGGGTGGGATGCCGAGGGCGTGGGCGATTTCGGTGCGGAGGGTGGTGATGGCGGCGGTCGCGCGGGTACGGGCCGCGGCTATGTCGCCGTTGGTGGGGGGTTCCACCACTTCCAGGTACGCCTTGAGCTTTGGTTCGGTGCCGGAGGGGCGGATCACCACCCGGGCCGCTGCGGTACGCAGGATCACCACGTCGGCGTCGGGAAGCAGGTCCTGCGTCTCGGTGACCGGCTGACCGAGCAGGGTGGTCGGGGTGGCGGCGCGGATCCGGGCCATCGCGTCGGCGATCAGGCGCAGGTCGTCGACGCGTACCGAGAGCTGGTCGGTCTGGTGCACGCCGAACTCGGCGGCCAACTCGTCGAGGCGGTCGACGAGCGTGCGCCCCTGCGCCTTGAGGCCGGCGGCCAGCTCGGCCACCGTCAGCGCGGCGGTGATGCCGTCCTTGTCGCGTACGTGCTCCGGGGCGACGCAGTAGCCGAGCGCCTCCTCGTAACCGAAGACCAGTGGTTCACTGCCGTCACCGGCCCGGACGATCCACTTGAATCCGGTGAGCGTCTCCCCGTACGGCAGCCCGCGCGCGGCGCACATCGTCCGCAGCAGCGACGACGAGACGATTGTGGTGGCGTACCGGCCGGTGACCCCGCGTCGCATCAGGTGATCGGCGAGCAGCACACCCACCTCGTCCCCGCGCAGCATCCGCCAACCCGAACCGTCGGACTTGCCGGCAGCGTCGCGGACCGCGACGGCGCAGCGGTCGGCGTCGGGGTCGTTGGCGATGGCCAGGTCGGCGTCGGTGCGCTCGGCGAGCGCGACCAACCGGTCCACCGCGCCCGGCTCCTCCGGGTTCGGGAAGCTGACGGTGGGGAAGTCAGGGTCGGGCTCGGCCTGGTCGGGCACCACGCCGGGCGTCGGAAAACCGGCGGCGGCGAACGCGGCGGTGAGCACCGCCGCACCGACACCGTGCAGCGGGGTGTACGCCACGGTCAGCTCCCGGGGACCGCCCGGGGAGACGACACCGACCGCCCGCGCCACGTACGCGGCGACCAGGTCGTCGCCGAGCACCTGCCCGGCGGGGCCGAGCGGCACCTGAGCCAGCGGGCCGACCGCGCGGATGGCGGCCTCGATGCCGGCGTCGGCCGGCGGCACGATCTGCGCCCCGGCGCCCAGCTCCCCACCCAACTCGGCACCGAGGTACACCTTGTAGCCGTTGTCCTGCGGTGGGTTGTGGCTGGCGGTCACCATCACCCCGGCCACCGCCGACAGGTGACGCACCGCGTACGCGAGCACCGGGGTGGGCAGGGGGCGGGGGAGCAGCAGCGCGGGGCGGCCCGCCCCGGTGGCCACCTGGGCGGTGCGTTCGGCGAACTCGCGGGAGCCGCGCCGGGCGTCGTACCCGATCACCAGCGGGCCGGTGCCGCCCTGGGCGGCGAGCCAGGCGACCAGCCCGGCGGCGGCCTGGGTGACCACCGCGAGGTTCATCCCGTTGGGGCCGGCGCGCAGCGGCCCGCGCAGGCCGGCCGTGCCGAAGGTCAGCGGCCCGGCGAACCGGTCGGCCAGCTCCGGCGCGCTGCCCGGCAGCTGGTCGAGCACCGCCCGCAGCTCCGCCCGACCGGCCGGGTCCGGGTCGTCGGCGAGCCAGCGTTCGGCCCGCTCGCGGATGGTGTCGAGGTCAGTGGTCTCCGCCGCCATGGCCTCTTGATAGCACGGCGCGGATCTCCACGGGCGTGTGCCCTGGCTCAGCCGGCCGCCGTGAGCTGGAACGACTTGAGCATCTCCGCGTAGATCGGCTTGCTCTCCTCGAAGCGGGCGTCGGTCGAGGTGAGGTAGAACGAGTAGAGCCGGCCGTCGTGGGCGACCCCGTGCCAGATGCCGTGCCGCATCTCGTCGCCCTCGCCGCAGGTGTACTCGAACTCGGCCGAGGGCTTACCGGCCAGCTCTTTCTCGGCCATGGCGACCTGGGTGTACGGCTTGGCGCAGGAGGCCGAGCGGGTCTTCAGCCCGTTCTCGGCGACCTCTGCCCAACGGGCCGAGGTGCCGCTCCACTTCTCGTTGAGGATGCGTACCCGACGACCGCTGTCCTCCGGGTCGGTGTAGTCGATGTAGACCCCACCGGCCGGCGCGGCCCGTTTCCAGCCCTTGGGCACCAGCACCTGCACCCCGCGTGCCGAGTGCTCCTGCATCTCGAGGCCGGGGCCCTCGTCCGCGGAGCTGGACGGCTCCGCGACCGGGGTGGTGGGCGTCTCGTCGCCGCCGCTGGAGAAGGCCACGATGCCGATCAGCAGCAGCACCGCGAGGCCACCGGCCGCCGCCAGCTGCATCTTGCGTGGCCAGCCCTTCACGGTGTCGACCACCCGGGTGCCGGCGGCCTTCGCCCGGTCGACCGGGCTGCTGCCGCCGCCCGGAGCGGCTGCCGGCGTGCCGTACGGCTGGTTCGGCGCGGCCGGCCACTGCGCGGCACCGTAGGCGCCGACCTGCTGCGTCGCGTCGGGCTGGGCACCGCCGTAGCCGCCGACCCGCTGGGTCGCCTCGGGCTGGGCGCCGTAGCCGCCGAGCTGCTGGGTGGCGTCCGGCCCGGCGCCGTAGCCGCCGATCCGCTGGGTCGCGTCGGGCTGCCCGCCGTAACCGAAGATCTCCGGCCCGACCCGCTGGGTCGTGTCCCCACCGACCCGCTGGGTCGCCTCGGCGCCACCGTAGGTGCGGCCGGCGGGCGGGGACATCGCGGCACCCCGCTGCCCGGGACGGGCCAGGGCGTCGGCGCTGGTGTCCTCCATCGCGGCGGCGCCGGCCGCAGCAGCCTGGCCGGGGCGCTCGCCCCGGCGCAGCGCGGCCAGCCGGTCGGTCAGCGACTCGCCGGGGCCAAGCATCGCCCGGCCGCCGATCTGCCCGGACGGGACCGGCTTCGCCGGCGCGGCCGGCGCGCTGATCGGTGCGGGCAGCGGCACCGGCATCACGGAGTACTGGTCGGTCATCGAGTTGACCCCGGCGGCGCTGCTGCTCAGCGGGCCGGCCAGCAGCTCGCGCAGCATGGCGCGGGCGGTGTGCACGTCCAGCCGGCGGGCCGGGTCCTTCTCCAGCAGACCCATCAGCACCCGGGTCAGCGGACCACTGCGCTGTGGCGGGGCGGGCGGATCCTCGACCACGGCGTGCATGGTCTCGATCGGGTCGCCCCGGTCGAAGGGCGGGCGGCCCTCCACGGCCGTGTAGAGCGTCACCCCGAGGGAGAACAGGTCGCTGGGCGGGCCGAACTCCTGCCCCATGGCCCGCTCTGGCGAGATGAAGTGCGGTGAGCCCAGCACCATCCCCGGGGTGGTGAGCTGCACGTCGGTGGGCATCCGGGCGACACCGAAGTCGGTAAGCACGCAGCGGCCGTCGGAGCAGATCAACACGTTGGCGGGCTTGACGTCGCGGTGCAGCACGCCGATCGCGTGCGCCACCTCGAGCGCGCCGAGCAGCGCAATGCCGATCTTGGCAACCACGCGCTGGGCGATCGGCCCGTCCTCGATCACCATGTCGGCGAGGCTGCGGGCGTCCAGCAGCTCCATCACGATCCAGGGGCGGCCGGCCTCGGTGACCACGTCGTACACCTGGACCACCGCCGGATGGGCGATGGCGGCGGCGGCGCGGGCCTCGCGCAGGGTGCGTTCGTACATCGCGTCGCGGTCGCTCGGCGCCAGGCCGGGCGGGAGGACGACCTCCTTGACCGCCACGTCACGGCGCAGCAGGGTGTCCGTGGCCCGCCAGACCGTACCCATGCCACCGTTGCCCACCGCCGAGCGCAGCGAGTACCGGTCACCGATGACGGTGCCGGGTGTCGCGCGTCCGTTGGTGGGAGTGCTGACTGGTCCGCCGCTCCACGTCGGGATCTGAGTCACAGAAAAGCCACCGGGGGAAGTCGAGAGGGCTGGGACACAACCCCCCTATCTTGCTGGTTCAGACGCCCGATGCGAAAGCCGGCGCGGCGGACGTTTCCAGTACTCGACGGTACGTGTGCAGCCACTCACCTCTTGTCGTGCCTTGTCGCGGCCAGGCGACGCGGTGTGCGGTATCCCTCACCCGCCACCCGTTCCACCCGTCCTACCATCCGGTGATGAGCGAACGGCGGTCAAGCGAGTCCGGTTTCCCGATCAAGGGCGTCTACACGGCCGACGACCTTCCCGGCGACCTGGACTCCCGCCTCGGCGGGCCGGGCGAGTTCCCGTACACCCGTGGGGTCTACCCCACCATGTACACCTCCCGCCCGTGGACCATGCGTCAGTACGCCGGCTTCGGTACCGCCACCGAGTCCAACGCGCGTTACCACCAGTTGTTGCGGGCCGGGACGATGGGCCTGTCGGTCGCCTTCGACCTGCCCACCCAGATGGGGTACGACTCCGACGACCCGATCGCGCACGGCGAGGTGGGCAAGGTCGGCGTGGCCATCGACTCCATCGAGGACATGCGACTGCTGTTCGACGGCATCCCCCTGGACAAGGTCTCCACCTCGATGACGATCAACGCGCCCGGCTCGGTGCTGCTGTTGCTCTACCAACTCGTCGCCGAGGAGAACGGCGTGCCGGGTTCGGCACTCAACGGCACCATCCAGAACGACATCCTCAAGGAGTACATCGCCCGGGGGACGTACATCTTCCCGCCGAAGCCCTCGTTGCGGCTGGTCGCCGACACCTTCGGCTACTGCCGTAGCGAGGTGCCGAAGTGGAACACCATCTCGATCTCCGGCTACCACATGGCCGAGGCCGGCGCCTCGCCCGTGCAGGAGATCGCGTTCACGCTGGCCAACGGCGTGGAGTACGTCCGGGCCGCGATCGCCGCCGGGCTGGCCGTGGACGACTTCGCCCCCCGGCTGTCGTTCTTCTTCGTCGCGCGTACCACCCTGCTCGAAGAGGTGGCGAAGTTCCGGGCGGCCCGGCGGATCTGGGCCCGCCTGATGCGCGACGAGTTCGGGGCGAAGAACCCGAAGTCGATGATGCTGCGCTTCCACACCCAGACCGCGGGCGTGCAGTTGACCGCCCAGCAGCCCGAGGTGAACCTGGTCCGGGTGGCGGTGCAGGGGCTCGGCGCGGTGCTCGGCGGCACCCAGTCGCTGCACACCAACAGCTTCGACGAGGCGATCGCGCTGCCCACCGAGAAGGCGGCCCGGTTGGCGCTGCGTACCCAGCAGGTGCTGGCGTACGAGACGGATCTCACCGCCACTGTCGACCCGTTCGCCGGCTCGTACGTGGTGGAGGCGATGACCGCCGAGATCGAGACGGCGGCCGACGCGCTGATGGCCCGGGTCTTCGAGCACGGGTCGGCGGTGGACGCGATCGAGGTCGGCTTCCAGAAGCGGGAGATCGAGCAGTCCGCGTACCGGATCGCGCAGGAGATCGACTCGGGCGAGCGGGTGGTGGTCGGGCTCAACCGCTTCGCGATCGACGCCGAGGAGCCGTACGAGCCGCTGCGAGTGGATCCGGCGATCGAGGCGGCCCAGGCCGAGCGACTGGCGAAGCTGCGGGCCGAGCGGGACTCCGCCGCCGTGGAGCGGGCGCTTGTCGAGTTGCGGGAGACCGCTTCGGGCACCGGCAACGTGCTCCACCCGATGAAGGCGGCGCTGCGCGAGCGGGCCACCGTCGGTGAGGTGTGCGGGGCGCTCCGCGAGGTCTGGGGCCGCTACCAGCCCACTGACCGGTTCTGACCCCGGTCGGGTCGTCACGGCAACGCACGGTCCGCCGTCGCCGGGCGTGCGGCAGTCGTCGCGGGGACGTCATGGCCGAGTCGTCGCGCAGCGTGTCGAACCGGCGTTGCCCGGGTACTCCGCTCGCGGTGATCACGTGGACGCACACGGTGTGCGGTCGGACGGCTGCCCTGCGTGTGAACGTCCACGGGTGATCGTTGCCGATGGTGGTCGGGTAATTGTCGTACGGTCAGTTCATCGGCGCGACTAATGCGACAATTCGGAACGGCGACGATGGTTTCGGGAAGATTCTCAGTGTCCGGCGAACGATTACGCGTTGTAGGAGGTGAGGGGCGGATGAGGGCTCATGACCACGATCTACCTGCTGTCCCGCTCACCTACGGACGCTCTCAGCAGGGCATACGTGACGCTGCGCGGTCCGATCATCACCGGAACGAGGTTGCGCAGAGTTACCGTCGGGGGTCTACGCTGTCTGCTGTTCCCGATGATCCATCCATTTCTAGTGATCGAAGAGAATTCGACGTGACGAGTGCGTTGACGATGCCGACCGGTCACCAACTGGCGCCGTCCTGGCCGGATGCGCCGACCGGTTCCCAGCCCTTGCCCTTCGAGTTGGACCACCTGCTCGCCCTCCGGGTACCGGGCCTGATCGCCACGCGCCGTCACATCCACTCGCACCCGGAGCTGTCCGGCGCGGAATTCGAGACCGCGGCCCTGATCGCCCGGGAACTCTCCCTGGCCGGGCTGCAGCCGCGAATGCTGCCCAAGGGCAACGGGGTGATCTGCGACATCGACGGCCGCCCGGACGGTCCGGTGATCGCGCTGCGCGCCGACATCGACGCGTTGCCGCTGACCGATGTCAAGGACGTGCCGTACCGCTCCACGGCCGACGGGGTCTGTCACGCCTGCGGCCACGACGTGCACACCACGGTCATGTTGGGCGTCGGCATGCTGCTCGCGCAGCTGGCCGACCTGGGCGAACTGCCCGGCCGGGTCCGGCTGATCTTCCAGCCCGCCGAGGAGATCCTGCCCTGCGGTTCGCTGGAGGTGATCGAGGCCGGCGGCCTCGACGACGTGGTGCAGATCTTCGCGTTGCACTGCGACCCGAACCTGCCCGTCGGTCAGGTGGGTCTGCGGGTCGGCCCGATCACCGCCGCCGCCGACAACGTCACCGTCCGGCTCACCGGCCCGGGTGGCCACACCGCCCGCCCGCACCTGACCGTGGACCTGGTGGACGCGCTCGGTCGGCTGATCACCGAGGTCCCGGCACTGGTCAGCCGCCGGGTGCCGGCGAACAGTGGACTGCTGCTCGTCTTCGGTCACGCCTCCGCGGGCACCCGGTACAACGTCATCCCGTCCGAGGCGTCCGCCTCCGGCACCCTGCGGGTGATGGACCGCGACACCTGGGAGCTGGCCCCGAAGATCGTTTCTCAGGTGGTCCGGGACGTCATCGCACCCACCGGGGCCACCGTCGACCTGGAGTACCTGCGCGGTCGTCCACCGGTCTGCAACGACGCGCGGGCCATCGGGGTGCTGAACGCGGCCACCGCAGCCGCGCTCGGCCCGGAGGGCATCGCGGAGACCCCGCAGAGCATGGGCGGCGAGGACTTCTCCTGGTATCTGGAGTACGTCCCCGGCGCCCTGGCCCGACTCGGGGTCGGCCGCTCCGGGCCGAACGTCGATCTGCACCGGGCGTCGTTCGACGTGGACGAACGGGCCATCCCGGTGGGCGTACGGCTCATGGTGCAGACCGCGCTCCAGGCACTGGCGGCGGCGCGCTGACACCCGGCGGTGGCGGGGTGCCGCTCGGTGCGACCAGGGCCGGCACCCCGGGTCGGTTCCTGCGGCGACGGCGGGCCAGCCACCACAGCGCCCCCAGCGGTACGCCGAAGACCAGCAGCCACGGCAGGATCGCACCCAGCACGGTGAGCAGGACGGTCATCGAGGACAGGAAGACCTGCCAGCCGCCCTTGAGCCCCACCAGGAAACCGATCTCGGTCTCCTCCTCGGGGGTCGTGACGCCGGGCCCCACCAGGGTGACCGTGATGGTGGACAGCGCGGTGAGGTCGCTCAGCCGCCGCTTCTTCGCCTCCAGCGAGGCGAGGTCGGCCTCCCGCCGGGCCAGTTCGTTCTCGATGCTCACCAGGTCGCTTATCGAGTTGGCCTGGGCGAGCAGTCGTCGCGCACTCTCCACCCGGGCCCGCTGGCTGGCGATCCGAGCGTCGAGGTCGATGGTCTCCTCGGTGACGTCCTGCGTACCGATCTCCCGGCGCTCCTGGGTGCCGAGACCCGCCAGTTCCTCCACGACCGCGTAGAACCGCTCCGCTGGCACCCGCAGTTCGAGGTCGGCCACCGCGTCGGCGTCGGAGCTGCGGCGTTGGTCCCCGCCGACGAAGCCGCCGGCCCGGGTGGCCGCCGCGACGGCGTCCCGGGCGGCGACGTCCACATCGTTCACCTGCACCCGGATCGATCCCGTGTAGATGATGGACCGCTTGTCGACCCGGGTGTCCGTCGCCGCGCCGGCACCGCCCTGGGCGTTACCGGGCGCGGCGGCCTCGCCGGGCGCAACGGCGGCACCCTCCCGGGCCGGTGCCTCGGCGTCGGCCGCGGTGCCGGCCGCCCCTGAGTCGTCTCCGCCGCCACTTCCGCAGGCGGCGAGCATCAGCAGCGCAGCAAGTGTCGCCACCGCCGTGGTCCCGTGCCGGCGGGCTCTTCGCATTCCCATCCCCGTTCCCCTCTCTGCTGCCCGAACAGGCAATGGCTCGGACGCCACACACCACCGCACGGGTTCCGGCAGACTGCGCTCAGGACGTCACGAATCGATATGGGAGGGATCACGATGCGGCTCACCAAGTACGCCCACTCGTGCCTGCGGGTCGAGCACGACGGGGGAGTGCTGGTCATCGATCCAGGAATGTTCAGTGAGCCGGCGGTGGCGTTGGACGGAGCCGACGCGGTGCTGATCACCCACGAGCACCCGGATCACCTCGACGTGGCGGCGGTGAACCGGCAGTTGGCGCGGCGTCCCTTCGTCATCCACGGTCCGGCGTCGCTGGCCGGCGCGCTCGGCGACGCGGCCGACGTGCTGCGCCCGGTGACCCCGGGGGAGTCCTTCACCGCCGCCGGGATCCCGGTACGCGCCCACGGTGGCCGGCACGCGGTGATCCATCCCGACATCCCCGTGATCGACAACCTCGGTTATCTGCTCAACGACGTCGTCTACCACCCGGGCGACGCGCTGTTCGTCCCGGACGACGTCCAGGTCGACACCCTCTTCGCCCCGATCCACGCCCCCTGGTCGAAGTTCTCCGAGGTGGTCGACTTCATCCGGGCGGTGGCCCCGCGCCGGGTCTTCGCGCTGCACGACGCCCTGCTCAACGACAACGGTTACGCGGTGCTCGACCGGCAGTACACGGCGCTGTCCGGCAGCGAGTACCAGCGGCTGGAGCCGGGCAGCCGGATCGACGGCTGAGCCGATGCCCGGCCCCCCATCCGACCTCGTCGAGCAGCTGTACCGCACGCCGCCGGACCGGTTCGTCGCCGCCCGGGACGACGCCGCCGCGCAGGCCCGCCGGGCCGGTGACCCGCGTACCGCCCGGGAGATCGCCCGGCTGCGCCGGCCCACCGTCGCCGCCTGGTTGGTCAACCTGCTGGCGCTGGAGCGACCGGAGCTGGTGGCCGAGCTGGCGGAGCTGGCCGAAGCGCTGCGGGAGGCCCAGCGCGAGCTGCGCGGCCCGCGCCTGCGCGAGCTGTCCGCGCAGCGGCGGGCGGTGGTCGGCGCGCTGGTCGCCGAGGTACGCCGGCTCGCTGCCGGCGTCGAGGGTGCCCCGTCGGGCGGGAAGCTGCCGCTGGCCGAGGTCGAAGCGACACTCAACGCCGCGCTCTCCGACGTCGAGGTGGCCGAGCAGGTGCGTTCCGGGAGACTGCTGCGCCCGGCCCACTACGCCGGGTTCGGCGAGGTGCCCCGGCCACAGTTGCGTCTGGTGACCGGCGGCGAGGAACCGCCGCCCGCCGCCCCGGTCCGGCAGCGTCCGCCGGACCGGGGAGCGTTACGGGCCGAACAGGCACAGCGGGCCGCCCGCGCCGAACGCTCCCGTCGCCGCAAGGCGTTGGAGAAGGAACTGGACCGGGCGCGTACCGACCAGGAACGGGCCGAGACGGACCTGGCCGGCGCGGTCGCGGCCGAACGCGACGGGGTGGCCGCGTTGGACGCCGTCGAGGCGGAACTGGCTGAACTGGAACGTCGCCGGGCCGTCGCCGAGCAGGAACTCAGCCGGTCCCGGCTGGCCCGTCGGGCCGCCGAACGGTCGGTCAGCACCGCCCGGCGACGGGCCGGCGAGGTGGAGGCCGCAATGGAGGCGTTGGACGCCGAGGAGGGGGATGCCGACTCCAACGGTTGACCGGCAGACTGGTCCCCCATGGACGGACCTTCGGGCGGATCCTTCACGTACGGACCTTCGGGTGGACCCCTCCCGGGCGGGTCGGGATGACGCCGGAGCAGGTCGCGGCGGCGAGCAAACCCTCGGTGCTCGCCCTCGGCGAGGCGTACACCCGGTGCCCCACCACGCTGCGTCGGGCCCGCCTGCTCGGCATCTCCGGGTGGGCCTTCTACGTCACCGGGCGGGCCGGCGCGCTGGGTGACGTACGGGCCGAGACAGTCGCGGCTGCCCTCGGCTTCATCGCCCCCGACGCCGTGGCCGACGGCTGGGACGCCGCCGCCCGTGCGGTCCGCCCGTCCGAGGTGGCCACCGCCAGCCTCGCCGAATGTTGCCGGTGGGGCGAGGAGGTCCTGGGTGACCTGCCCCGCGTCGACCGACTCGCGGTGCTTGTGGAACGGGCCGTCGCGGCGGCCGATGCCAGCGCGATGCCACTGTTCGCGGCGTGGCGGGCCATGCCGTCGGACGCGGCGACCACCGGTGCCCGGGCCGCCGCCGGCCTACGCCTGCTGCGCGAACATTTCACCGGTGCGCACCTGGTGGCCGTACGCGCCAGCGGGATGACCCCGCTGGAGGCGGTGCTGGCCGGGCCCGAGGGGGCCAGCGGCGCGATGGCCTGTGGCTGGCCACCGCCGTACCCGCCGGTCGGACCGTTGGTGCGGCGGCGGCTGTGGGCCGAGGCGATGACCGACCGGCTCGTCGCGCCCGCGTTCACGGCGCTCGGCCCGGCCGACGGTGCGGAACTGGTCGAGTTGCTGACCCTTGCGCGGACCCACACGCAGGGTTGAGACCCGCCCATCCTGGGACGATCTCCCCGCAACCCGGGGTCGCCGCCCGCGGCCACCACGCCCGGTAGCAGACTGGGGAGGTGGGAGACGAGCTACGCCGAGGCGGTACCGGTGGGTCGGGACCGCAGCTCGATGACGTAGTCGTCCGGCGCGCCCGCCTTCTCGGCGGCGTTGGCGATCTCGGAGAGATACCAGGACGTGGGCAGGCCGCCCTCGTAACCGTCGAAGACGTAGACCCAGGCGGTCACGTCGCCGTCGAGGGTCGAGACGCGGACGGTCAGCTTCCGGTACGTGCCGGAGGTGACGCCCTCGATCTCGTCCAGCTGAGCCGCGTCGTACGGGTGGATGTCGTAGAGCGCCACGAACACCCGGTCGCCGGGAGACTCGACCACGGTGCTGACCGCGCCCTCCCAGCCGATGACGTCCTCGCCGGCGAAGGTGAGCCGCCAGCCTTCCAACCAGCCGATGCCCACCATCGGGGAATGCGGGCAGTAGGCGCGCATTCGAGCGGGGTCCAGGTTCGAGCCGTAGGCGGCGTAATGACGCACGGCGATGACGATAGCCCGGTCGGCGCGTGGGGGAGAATACGACGGTGCGTGTCGGACGCGTCGGGGAGAAGAAAGTCACTGTGAGCATGGAGGAAGGGCGGTCGTGGTGAGCCGGATCGTGATCATCGGCGGGGGGCCGGCGGGCTACGAGGCGGCACTGGTGGCGGCGCAGTTGGACGCCGACGTGACGGTCGTGGAGGCCGAGGGCGCCGGCGGCGCCTGCGTGCTGTCGGACTGCGTGCCGTCGAAGACCTTCATCGCCAGCTCCGAGGTGGTGACCGGCTACCGCGACACCGAGGTGTTCGGGGTGCACTCCGACGGCCTGGAGGCGGTCACCGTCGACGCCCAGGCGGTCAACGACCGGGTCAAGCGGCTCGCCCTGGCACAGTCCGCCGACATCCACGCGAAGCTGGTCAAGGCCGGGGTCACCTTCGTGTCCGGGCACGCCCGCCTCGGCGAGGACACGCTCGGGCACACCCACCGGGTGATCGTCACGCCGGACGGTGCGGAGGCCGCGTACGCCGTCGACGCCTCCACCGTGCTGATCGCCACCGGTGCCACCCCGCGCCAACTGCCCACCGCGCTGCCCGACGGCGAGCGCATCCTGACCTGGCGACAGGTCTACGACCTGCCCGAGCTGCCCGAGCACCTGATCGTGGTCGGTTCCGGTGTCACCGGTGCCGAGTTCGCCAGCGCGTACCTCGCGATGGGGGTCGAGGTGACCCTGGTCTCCAGCCGCGACCGGGTGATGCCGCACGAGGACGCCGACGCCGCGCAGGCGATCGAGCGGGTCTTCCGGACCCGGGGCATGAGCATCCTGAACAACTCCCGAGCCGAGAGCGTCCGGCGCACCGGCGACGCTGTCGAGGTCGAGCTCTCCGACGGTCGGACGGTCTCCGGGTCCCACGCGTTGATCGCGGTCGGATCGATCCCCAACACCGCCGAGCTGGGCCTGGCCGAGTACGGCGTCGAGCTGGCCCGGGGTGGCTACGTGACGGTGGACCGGGTCTCCCGGACCAACGTGCCCGGCATCTACGCGGCCGGCGACTGCACCGGGGTGCTGCCGCTGGCCAGCGTCGCCGCGATGCAGGGCCGGATCGCGATGTGGCACGCGCTCGGTGAGGCGGTCCGGCCGCTGCGGCTGCGTACCGTCTCCGCGAACGTCTTCACCGACCCGGAGTTGGCCACGGTCGGGGTCTCGCAGGACGAGGTGGACGCCGGCAAGGTGCCGGCGCGTCAGGTGATGCTGCCGCTGGGCGGCAACGCCCGGGCGAAGATGGACGAGATCCCGGACGGTTTCGTGAAGCTGTTCTGCCGACCGGCCAGCGGCCAGGTGATCGGCGGAGTGGTGGTCGCACCGAAGGCCAGCGAACTGATCATGCCGATCACGCTGGCCGTGGAGAACAACCTCACCGTCAACGAACTGGCTCAGACCATCACCATCTACCCCAGCCTCTCCGGCTCCGTCACCGAAGCGGGTCGCCAACTGATGCTCCACGAGCTGGAGTAGGCGGCGACCACGGTGAGCAGGCCCACCTCGGCGACGATGAGGGCTCGTTCGATCAGCCCGTAGTAGGCGCGGTCGCCCGGGTAGGCGGACCAGGCCATCGCGACGGCCAGCAGCAGGCTGGTCACGGTCAGGGCGCGCAGCCAGCGCCCGGCACGGGTGCCGGCGGGCAGCCGGGCGGCGAGCAACCAGCCGGCGATCGGCAGCGCCAGGAACGCGACCACCGAGGCGTACCGGTGCACGTAGGCGGCCGTGTCCATCTCGGTACCCGGCGGGTTGGTCGGCACCAGGCCCGAGACCAGCAGCCCGCCCGCCCAGACCGCCAACAGCCACTCGGCGGCCCGACCCCGGCCACCGTCGCTCGTCGCGGTGCCGAACGCCCTGCCCGCCTTCGGCCCGACGGCCCGCCGCGTGGCGGTGACGGATCGCGGACCGCCCGGCGGGCTGAGCCGACCGAGCGTCGGGATGAGCACGGCGGAGGCGGCGGCGAGCAGCAGCATGGCGATGTGGATGATCTCGCCGGAGTCGGAGACGGCGTAGTCACTGACGGTCAGGCTGACCGGGTCGAGGTCGCTGACCCCGGCATGACCGATGACGGTGAACACCGCCGCGAGGACGATTCCACCGAGGGCCAGTGCACCGCTGTTCCGGATTGCAGGCATGCTTCAGCCTGTCGCCGCGGGCACCTCAGGCGGATCCGGGACGAGCACCGAAATCCGACCCCGGGACCACCCCGACCGCCCATCCGGATTTCCCCGGGTGTCCGCACTAGTCGACGGGCGTCTCGGCCGGGGTCGAGTTCAGCCGTGCGGTGACGGACGCCAACGCCCAGCCGGCCAACGCGAAGCCGGCGGCGGCCACCGCCGCGACCACCACCATCCGCCAGCCGGAACCGGTCAACGCCGCCCCGCCCAGGTGCCCCACCAGCCCGCCGTAGGACGCCCAGCCTCCGGCCGCGATGCCGGCAGCGGGCAGAAAGTGCCGCACCGGGTACCGGCTGCGGCCGGCGGCGAAGCAGGCGGCCATCCGGCCACCCGGCACGAAACGGCAGAGCAGAATCATCATCGGCCCGGGACGGCGCAGGCCCCGGGTCAGGCGCCCGGCGATGCCGCGGGCTCGACCAGTCCCCACCGACCGAACCGGCCGGCGTCCCGACGCGTACCGACCGAGCAGGTAACAGGCCAGATCCCCGGCGAGTACGCCGAGCGCGCCGACGGCGACGGTCGTCGGCAGGTTCAGCCCGCCGTACACGGTGAGTGCGCCGCCGGTGAGCATCAGCAGCTGGGTGGGTACCACCGGCACGAAGGCGTCCACGGCCAGCAGGGTGAAGAGCGCGAGGTACGCCAGTTGGGGCGATGCCACCTGGGTGAGCAGTTCGGGCACCGGGCCACCTCGCGGAATTCTCCGAATGGACGTACCGAGCCTGACGCGGTGTCCGGGGTCACCCGCAACCGGCCCTGGCCGGCCGTGACCACTGACACCTCGCCCGGGAGGCGGCGGGCCACCGATCCCACCGCAGCATATCGATGAAGGTTGACGGCGAGGCGCGGTCGCCGAAATCTCCTCCAGCGGCGTACCGTTGTCGGCGCGCGGCCCGGCGAGCGTCGGGTCCCCCGTTCCTGACGCCCGGGCCGCCGCCGGGCCGCTGGCAGGTCCCGTGCCAGCGGCCCGGTCAAATGAGGTGCGGCGGCGCGCGGAGCGGGCGTACGCTCCGCGCATGTGCAGTGCGCTGCTGACGACGACGCCGGGGAAGCCTGGCGCGCCGCACTGACGTCTTCGTCTACCGAGTGCCCCGGGCGATCCGCCCGGGGCACTCGTGCGTCATGGGTCAGGGGTCGTGTCGGGGCGTACGACCAAGGAGCCCTGACATGATCGACCACCGCCGGCTGGGCCGGGACCTGGACCTGTTCGCCACCGACCCGCTCTCCGGTGCCGGCCTGCCGATCTGGCTGCCGGCCGGTGCCGCCGCCCGGCATGCCGTCGAGGAGTACCTGCGTGATCTGGAGCGCCGGGCCGGCTACCAACAGGTGTACACCCCGCCGCTGGGACGACGGGAGCTGTTCGAGGTCTCCGGGCATCTCGGTTACTTCGCCGCCGAGATGTTCCCGGCGATGCGACTGGGGGAGGGCGACGACGAGGTGATGCTCCGTCCGGCGCTCTGCCCGCACCACGCCCTGGTCTACCGGTCCCGTGGGCGTTCCTACCGGGAACTGCCGCTGCGCGTCTCGGAGATCGGGGGAATGTACCGGGCGGAACGCTCGGGAGTACTCGGCGGACTCTCCCGGGTACGCGCCATCACCCTCAACGACGCGCACAACTTCTGCGCCCTTGAGCAGGTCGGCCAGGAGGTGTCGGAGATCCTGCGGCTGATCCGGGCCGCGCACGCGGCGCTGGGCGTACGGCCGGCGGGCGTACGGCTGTCGCTGCGCGGGTCGGGGGAGAAGTACGTCGGCGACGACGCGCAGTGGGCGCGGGCCGAGGACCTGCTCCGCGCCGGCCTCGACGGGGTGCCGTACACCGAGGCCCCGGGGGAGGCCGCCTTCTACGGCCCGAAGATCGACATTCAGGTGCGGGACGCGGCCGAGCGTGAGTACACCCTCTCCACCGTTCAGCTCGACTTCGACAAGCCGGAGCGTTTCGACCTGTCGTACACCGACGCCGATGGTGAACGACGGCGTCCGGTGATGGTGCACCGCAGCCTCGCCGGCAGCATGGAGCGACTCTTCGCGTACCTGATCGAGGTGCACGGGGGCGCCTTCCCGCCCTGGTACGCCCCCGTGCAACTGGTCGTCCTGCCGGTCGGCGACGGTCAGGCCGACGCCGCGGCCGACCTGACCCGGCGGGCCACCGAGGCGGGACTGCGGGCCGAGGTCGACCACAGCGGGTCGCTCGGTGCCCGGGTACGCGACGCGGTGCGCCGCCGGATTCCGTACGTCGGCGTGCTGGGCGCCCGGGAGGCGGCCGACGGCCGGGTGGCGTTGCGGTTGCGGGACGGCCGCTTTTTGCCGCCGCAGTCGGCGGCCGAGGCGATCGGACTGATCGGCGCGGTGGTGGCCGCTCGCTCCGGAGACCTGCTGCCGGCCCGCTGAGACCGACGGTCGCGGTCGGATCCAGTTGACGGACCGACCGCGACCGCGACCGCGGCGGCGGGTGGCGGTGGGCGCCGGCTCACGGTCCGACCGCGACCGCGACCGCGACCGCGGGTGGCGGTGGGCGGCGGCTCACGGTCCGACCGCGACCGCGACCGTGGCGGCGAGGAACACCAGTTGCAGCGCGGTACGGACGCCGAGCGGAGTGACCGGGCGTCCGGCCAGGGTGAGCCGGCGGCGGGCGGCGGAGACGTTCGCCGGGAACATGGCCAGCAGCAGCAGGGCCAGCCCGGCGGCGGCCCAGCGGGCGGTGGCCGGCACGAGCAACCCGACCGCCCCCGCGAGTTCCAGCACCCCGGTCACCGTGACCAGCAACTCCGGGCGTGGCAGCCGGGGCGGCACCATGGCGATCAGGTCCTGCCGCCGAGGGCCGACGAAATGCACCATCCCGGTCATGACGAACATGAGCGCCAGCCCGACCCGCAGCGCCGGATGCCATCCGTCGAGCGCGGCGATCCCGGCCAGACCGACCAGCCGGGCGAGCGCGGTGCCGGCGACCAGAGCGATCAGCGGAGCCATCGATACCTCCCTCAACTGCAAATCTTGTCGGTGTCAAGATTGCCCCCGGACACCGTATCTTGTCAATGACAAGATAAGCTTGGGTGATGAGCGACACCCGCGGCTACCACCACGGCGACCTGCGCCGCACCCTGCTCACCGCGGCCGTGCAGGCGATCGAGGAGTCAGGTCCGGCGGCGCTGAGCCTGCGCGATCTGGCCCGCCGGGCCGGCGTCTCGCACGCCGCACCGGCACACCACTTCGGTGACCGTGCCGGCCTGTTCACCGCGATCGCGGTGCAGGGTTTCGACACCCTCGCCGACGCGCTCACCCGGGCCGGCGACGAGCTGCTGGATCTCGGCGTGGCGTACGTGAAGTTCGCCGTCGGGCATCGCGCTCACTTCGAGGTGATGTTCCACCCCGATCTCTACCGGACCGACGACGCCGAACTGCGGGCCGCCCGGGAACGTTCCGGCGCCGTCCTGCGCGCTGGACTGGCGCACCGGTCCGGCCGTCCCACGCCGGCCGCCGACGGGCCGCAGGAAGACGTGCTGGCGGCCTGGTCGATCGTGCACGGCTTCGCCACCCTCTGGCTGGCCGGTGCACTCCCCGCCGGGTTGGGCGAGGACCCGGGTGACGCCGCCCGGTCGGTGATCCGGCATCTCTTCATACCGGCCCCGGGCACCGACTGACGACGTTCAGTCGGTGCCCGCCCCGACCTCACCAACTGGTCGGCAGCGGCATTCCCTCGGTGTAGCCGGCGGTGCTCTGGACGCCGATCAGCACCCGCTCGTGGAACTCGTCGAGGGTGCGCGCACCGGCGTAGGTGAAGGCGCTCCGCACTCCCGAGATGATCTCGTCGATCAGGTCCTCCACGCCGGGACGGACCGGGTCGAGATACATCCGGGCCGACGAGATGCCCTCCTCGAAGATCGCCTTGCGGGCGCGGTCGTAGGGGCTGTCGTCGCCGGTCCGCGCGCTGACCGCCCGTGCCGAGGCCATGCCGAAACTCTCCTTGTAGCGCCGGCCCTCCTCGTCGGTGAAAAGGTCACCGGGGGACTCGTAGGTGCCGGCGAACCACGAGCCGATCATCACGTTGGACGCCCCGGCGGCCAGCGCCAGGGCCACGTCCCGCGGATGCCGCACCCCGCCGTCAGCCCAGACGTGGCGGCCCAGGGCCCGGGCGGCCGCCGCGCAGTCCAGTACCGCCGAGAACTGCGGCCTACCGACCCCGGTCATCATCCGGGTGGTGCACATCGCGCCCGGACCGACCCCGACCTTGATGATGTCGGCACCTGCGTCGACCAGATCGCGTACCCCGTCGGCGGTGACCACGTTGCCGGCCGCCACCGGCACGGCCGGGTCGAGACCGCGTACCGTCCGCAGGGCCGAGATCATCCGCTCCTGGTGGCCGTGGGCGGTGTCCACGACCAGGGTGTCCACCCCCGCCTCCAGCAGGGCCTTCGCCTTGCCCGCCACGTCGCCGTTGATGCCCACCGCCGCCGCGATCCGGAGTCGGCCGTGGGCGTCCACCGCCGGCCTGTAGAGCGTCGCCCGCAGCGCGCCGGGGCGGGTGAGTACGCCGACCAGCCGGCCCGCGTCGTCCACCACCGGCGCCAGCCGCCGCCGGCCCGCCGAGAGCCGGTCGAAGCCGGTACGCGGATCCGCGTCGACGGGCACGGTGTGCAACTCGGTCGACATCACGTGCCGCAGCTGGGTGAACCGGTCCACGCTGACGGTGTCGGCCTCGGTCACCACCCCCATCGGACGGCCGTCGTCGTCCACCACGATCACCGCGCCGTACGCCCGCTTGGGGAGCAGATGGATGGCGTCACCGACGGTGTCGTTCGGGCCCAGCGCGATCGCCGTGTCGTGCACCAGGTGTCGCTGCTTGACCCAGGCGACCACCTCCGCCACCACGTCGATCGGGATGTCCTGCGGGATCACCGCGATGCCGCCGCGTCGGGCCACCGTCTCGGCCATCCGCCGGCCGGCGACCGCCGTCATGTTCGCCACCACCAGCGGGATGGTGGTACCGGTGCCGTCGCCGGTGGCCAGATCCACGTCGAGCCGCGAACCCACCTCCGAGCGGGCCGGAGCCATGAAGACGTCGTTGTAGGTCAGGTCGTAGCCGGGATTCACACCGTTGAGGAACCGCACCCGGCCATCATTGCTCAACCGAGCACCAGTGCCACCGCCACTGCGATCATCACCACCGCGATCACGCCGTCGAGCACCTGCCAGACCCGCCTGCGTGCGAGCAGTGGCGCGAGCCGGTACGCGCCCGCACCGAGTGCCGCGAACCAGAGCACGCTGGCCGTTGTCGCGCCCACACCGAACAGCCACCGGTGCGGGTGCTGCTGGGCGATCCCGCCGAGCAGCAGCACCGTGTCGAGGTAGACGTGCGGGTTGAGGTAGGTGAAGGCGAGGCAGGCCAGCAGCGTCGGGCCGAGCCGGGCCGGTGGCCGGTCGGCCGGCGCGAGTACGGCGGGACGCAACGCCCGGCGGGCGGCGAGTGCCGCGTACCCGAGGAGGAAGGCCGCCCCACCCCAACGGATCGCGGTGAGCAGGACCGGACGTCCGGCCACGATCGAGCCCACCCCGGCGATGCCCACGCCGATCAGCAGCGCGTCGGAGAGTGCGCAGGTCAACACCACCGGCACCACGTGCTCCCGGCGCAGGCCCTGACGCAGCACGAAGGCGTTCTGCGCGCCGATGGCGACGATGAGGGCGATGGACAGGGAGAAACCGGCAACGACGGAGGTGAGCATGTGACCGACGGTAGAAGCGCCTCGTTTCCTGAGTCCAGCTAAAGATTCTTCATCTGATTAAGGTCAGCTACATGGACGGTCTCGACTCCACCCAGCTCCGTACGCTCGCGGCCATCGTCTCGGAGGGCAGCTTCGAGGCGGCGGCCCGGCTGCTGCACGTCACACCTTCGGCGGTCAGTCAACGGATCAAGGCGCTGGAGGAGACCGTCGGGCAGGTGCTCGTCCGCCGCCACCGGCCCTGCGACGCCACCGAGGCCGGCCGCCCGCTGTTGCGCCTGGCCGGCCAGCTCGCGTTGCTCGAACGGGAGGCGCTGGCCGACGCTCGGGGGCCGCTCGGCGGCGACCGGGGACGCACCCGGGTCGCCATCGTGGTCAACGCCGACTCGCTCGCCACCTGGTTCCCCGCCGCGCTCGCCCGGCTGCCCGACCAGCCGGAGTTGTCCTTCGACATCCGGCAGGACGACCAGGACCACACCGCCGAACTGCTGCGCGCCGGCACGGTCACCGCCGCGGTGACCGCCCAGCGCGAAGCGGTGCAGGGCTGCCGGGTACGCCGGCTCGGCGCGATGCGCTACCGCGCCCTGGCTGCACCCGCGCTGGCGGACCGCTGGTTCCCCGACGGGTTGACCCGGGCGTCGGCCGCCGCCGCGCCGGTGGTGGTCTTCGACCGCAAGGACCGCATCCAACACCGCTTCCTGCGTACGGTGACCGGTCGCGCCCTGGACCCGCCCGTGCACTACGTGCCGTCGGTGCCGGCCTTCAACGAATCGATCCGGCTGGGGCTCGGCTGGGGGCTGATGGCGGAGCAGCTCGCCGACGCCGACGTGGCCGCCGGGCGCTGCGTGGACATCGCCCCCGGCCGGGTGCTGGACGTCCCGCTGTACTGGCAGCACTGGCGGCTCGACTCGCAGGTGCTGACCGCGCTGACCGCCGCCGTCTGCGCCGTTGCCGCGGAAACCCTCCGCTGACCGCCGCCCGTCACACCTCAGGCGATGGTGCAGATCGCCGCGCCGGCGGTGATCACCGCGCCGACCTCAGCCGACAGGCCGCTCACCGTACCGGCCTTGTGGGCGTGCAGCGGCTGCTCCATCTTCATCGCCTCCAGCACCACCACCAGGTCACCCTCGGCGACCGTGTCGCCGTCGGCGACGGCGATCTTGACGATCGTGCCCTGCATCGGTGAGGTGAGCGAATCACCGCTCGCCGCCGCCCCGGCCGTGGTCCCGCCACCCCGACGGGCGGGCTTGCGCGCGGCTGGCGCGGCAGCGACCGTACCGGCGCCGAGACCTGCGGGAAGGCTCACCTCCAACCGCTTGCCGCCCACCTCGACCACGACGGTCTCGCGCTCCGCCGGGCCCGCAAGAGCCCCGGCTGCGGCGGTGAACGGCGGCACGGTGTTGTCGAACTCCGTCTCGATCCATCGGGTGTGCACGCTGAACGGTTCGGCGGTGAACGCCGGATCGCGCACCACCAGACGGTGGAAGGGCAGCGCCGTGGCCATCCCCTCGACCACCATCTCGTCAAGCGCCCGGCGGGCCCGCTCCAACGCCTCGGTCCGGGTTTCACCGGTGATGATGACCTTGGCGAGCAGGGAGTCGAAGTTCCCCCCGATCACGTCGCCGGCAGAGATGCCGGCGTCCACCCGTACCCCGGGACCGGTGGGCAGCCGCAGCGCGGTGACCGTACCGGGGGCGGGCAGGAAGTTTCGGCCGGGATCCTCGCCGTTGATCCGGAACTCGATGGAGTGCCCGCGCGGGGTCGGGTCCTCGGTGAACCGCAGCTTCTCGCCGTCGGCGATGCGGAACTGCTCGCGGACCAGGTCGATGCCGGCGGTTTCCTCGGTGACCGGGTGTTCCACCTGAAGTCGGGTGTTGACCTCCAGGAAGGAGATGGTGCCGTCGTTGCCGACCAGGTACTCGACCGTGCCGGCACCGTGATAGCCGGCCTCCCGGCAGATCGCCCTGGCACTGTCGTGGATCTGGGCCCGCTGCGCGGCGGTGAGGAACGGTGCCGGAGCCTCCTCGACCAGCTTCTGGTGGCGGCGCTGCAACGAGCAGTCCCGGGTGCCCACCACGATCACGTTGCCGTGCTGGTCGGCGAGGACCTGCGCCTCCACGTGGCGGGGCTGGTCGAGGTACCGCTCGACGAAGCACTCGCCCCGCCCGAACGCGGCGACCGCCTCCCGGGTGGCCGACTCGAACAGCTGCGGAATCTCCTCCATCGTGCGGGCCACCTTCAGCCCGCGCCCACCGCCGCCGAAGGCCGCCTTGATCGCCACCGGCAGGCCGTGGTCGACGGCGAAGGCCATCACCTCGTCGGGGCTGCCGACCGGGTCGGCGGTGCCGGGGACCAGCGGGGCGCCGGCCCGCTGGGCGATGTGCCGGGCGGTCACCTTGTCACCCAGGTCGCGGATCGCCTGCGGGGTCGGACCGATCCAGGTCAGGCCGGCATCGATGACCGCCTGGGCGAAGTCGGCATTCTCGGAGAGGAAGCCGTACCCGGGATGCACCGCGTCCGCACCGGAGCGGGCGGCAATGTCGATCAGTTTGTCGATGCGCAGGTAGGAATCCGCGGCGGTGTCACCACCCAGCGCGTACGCTTCGTCGGCGAGCGTGGCGTGCAGGGCGTCCCGGTCCGAGTCGGCGTACACCGCGACGCTGCCCAGGCCCGCGTCCCGGCAGGCGCGGATGACCCGGACGGCGATCTCGCCTCGGTTGGCGATGAGTACCTTGCGCACCTGGTGGCTCCTCCCGGCGGGTTACTGACCGGGAGTTTATCGGGCACCCCGATGGCCCTAACGATCGCTCAGTGTGGGATGGCGCACTGTGCGGGCGCGGTAATTGAGCGGCGTGGTGTCGTACCGATGTGGTCGAGTGCCGGTGACGATGATGGCCGACAACGGCCACGAGCGGGGAGCAGGACATGATCGAGACCAGAGGGCTGCGGAAGTCGTTCCGCAGCCGGGCCGGTCGGGAGACAAAGACCGTCGAGGCGGTACGCGGTGTCGACCTGGACGTCCCGGCCGGTGAGATCTTCGGGTTCCTGGGCCCGAACGGTGCCGGCAAGACCACCACGCTGCGGATGCTGGCGACACTTATCGAGCCGGACGGGGGCCAGGCCACCATCGCCGGTGCCGACCTGCTCAAGGACCCGGGCGAGGTGCGTCGCCGGATCGGCTACGTGGCCCAGGGCGGGAGCACCTGGGACGAATCCACCGGCCGCGAGGAACTGGTGCTCCAGGCCCGGATGTACGGCATCCGCAAGACCGAGGCGCAGCGGCGGGCCGCCCGGGCGCTGGAGGCGTTCCAACTTGTCGAGTTCGCCGACCGCAAGTGCAAGACGTACTCCGGCGGCCAGCGGCGCCGGGTCGAGATCGCGCTCGGCATCATCCACGAGCCGAAGATCGTCTTCCTGGACGAGCCCACCACCGGCCTCGACCCGCAGAGTCGGGCACACATGTGGGACGAGATCCGCCGGCTGCGCGCCGACGGGATGACCGTCTTCATCACCACGCACTACCTCGACGAGGCCGACGCGCTCTGCGACCGCATCGCGATCATGGATCACGGCGAGGTGGTCGCCGAGGGTACGCCGGCCGACCTCAAGCGGGAGATCTCCGGCGACGTGGTCCAGGTCGGCCTGGACGTCACCGCCACCGGCGAGGCTGAGAAGCTGCTCGACGGCGAGGAGTACGTGAACCGGTTGGAGCTGCTCGACGAGGGCGGGCTGCGGCTCTTCGTCGACGAGGGCGCCACCGCCATCCCGCGGATCCTGCGCCGGGTCGACGCGGCCGGGCTCGACCTCAGGTCGATCGAACTGCACCGCCCGAGCCTCGACGACGTCTTCCTCACCAAGACCGGCCGCTCGCTGCGCGAGTCCTGACCCCATCCGGAGATCTCATGAAGCTCGCTCGCGACACCTGGCTGATCTTCCAACGGCAGCTGAAT
Organism: Micromonospora sediminimaris; assembly: GCF_016863575.1. Lineage (NCBI taxonomy): Bacteria > Bacillati > Actinomycetota > Actinomycetes > Micromonosporales > Micromonosporaceae > Micromonospora > Micromonospora sediminimaris. The sequence continues at coordinate 7,289 of NZ_BOPD01000009.1, read as the reverse complement.
CTGCTGCTGCGCAACCCCGTGTGGGTCTTCGTCGGCGTCTTCCAGCCGGTGATGTACCTGCTGCTCTTCGCCCCGCTGCTCAAGCCCGCGCTGGGCGCGCCCACCCAGGCCGAGGCGTACAAGATCTTCGTGCCTGGTCTGCTGGTCCTGCTGGCCATCTTCGGTGGCCTGTTCCAGGGCTTCGGCCTCATCGCCGAACTACGAGCCGGGGTCATCGAACGCTCCCGGGTCACCCCGGTCAGCCGGCTCGCCCTGTTGCTCGGCCGGTCACTGCGCGACGTGGTGTCGCTGATGACCCAGGCCGTCATCATCACGCTGCTCGCGCTCCTGTTCGACCTGCGCGTGTTCATCGGTGACCTGCTGCTGGCGTACCTGATGCTCGCCCTGATCGCGCTGATGACCTCGGCGGTCTCCTACGGCGTCGCGTTGAAGGTGAAGAGCGAGGACGCCCTGGCTCCGCTGATGAACACGGTGGCGCAGCCGGTGCTGCTGCTCTCCGGCATCCTGCTGCCGCTCGCGTTCGCGCCGGGCTGGTTGCAGGGCGTCGCCAAGTGGAACCCGTTCTCCTGGGCGGTCGACGGCACCCGCGCCCTGTTCAACGGCGACATCGGCGACGACCGGGTCTGGCAGGGGCTGACCATCATCGCGATCCTCGCCGCCGCCGGCGTCTACTGGGCCGCCCGCCAGTTCGCCCGCAGCGTCCGCTGACCCCGTCCGCCCTGCCCCGCCCGCCCTGGCGGGCGGGCGGCCTCGCTCGGCCGGCTCCGCGGGCAGAGGCGGCCTCGCTCGGCCGGCTCCGCGGGCGGGTTGCGGCATGTTGGGGTCTCCCGACGGCGGGATGCCCCGACATGCCGCAACCGGAGCGCACTGACGCCCTCCGTCGTCGGTTGTCAGTGCACGTGGGCGAGGGTCAGCCCGTCGGCGATCGGCAGCATCACGGCATCCACCCGTACATCGGCCAGCACGTCCTCGTTGAACGCTGCGATCGCCCGGTCGTCGGCACTCTGCGGTGCCACCACCCGACCGTTACGCAGCACGTTGTCCACGGCGATCACCCCACCGGACCGCATCCGAGGCACCAACTCGGCCCAGTAGACTGGGTACCCGGTCTTGTCGGCGTCGATGAATGCGAAGTCCAGGTACCGTTCGTGCGGCAACTCACGCAGCGTGTCACCGGCTGGACCGATCCGCAGGTCGATCCGGTCGTCGACACCGGCCCGCGCCCAGTACCGGCGGGCAACGCTCGTGTACTCCTCCGAGATGTCGAAGCAGGTCAACCGCCCGCCCTCGGCCAGCCCCCGGGCGATCGCCAGCGACGACAGCCCCGTGAAGGTGCCTACCTCCACCGCCTGCCGGGCACCGAGCAGCCGGGTCAGAAACGTCAGAAAGGCAGCCTGTTCCGGCGCGACCTGCATCGACGCGTGCTCGGGAAGCAGCGCCAGCGTTTCCCGAGCCAGGTCGCTGATGACCTCGTCCGGCGGGGCGCCGTGCGCCACGAGGTATTGGTGCAGGTCGTCGGTGAGCGGAATCGACTTCAGCGTCATGCTCGGAACCTAACCGAGAGGATCGACGATCTGGTTACCAGGCGCGACCTTGGTCCACAGATCGGTGATCCGCAGATCCAATTCGGCTAGCAGATTCCGCAGCAGAGGCAGGGAGAGCCCGACGACGGTCCCTGGATCGCCCTCGATCCGCTCTACGAACGGCCCGCCCAATCCGTCGATCGTGAACGCCCCGGCCACCGCCAGCGGTTCACCGGTGGCGACATAGGTGGCAATCTCGTGGTCGCTGATGTCGGCGAAGTGCACCACAGTGGAGGCCACTGCCTCCGCGCGTCGCCCGGCCACGATGTCGACGAGACAGTGACCGCTGTGCAGCACCCCGCTACGCCCGCGCATCCGCTCCCACCGCCAGGTAGCGTCAGCCTCGTTGTCGGGCTTGCCGAGAATCTCTCCGTCGAAGGCGAGCACCGAGTCGCAGCCGAGCACAAGGGTGCGCTCATCGTCGGTCGGACGCAGCCGACCCAGTACGGCCTGCGCCTTGAGCCGAGCCAATTCGAGGCAGAGATCCTCCGCTCGTTCGGTCACCACGAGCGATTCGTCGACTCCGCTGACCAGCACGTCCGGTTCGATTCCGGCAGACTGGAGAGACTTGCGGCGGGCAGGGCTCGCCGACGCGAGCACAAGGCGAAGCGGCAGGGCATCAAGCACCCCGTCGACGTTACCGCCTGCCGGCGTACGCCACCCCACGCACCACCCGCCCACCCCCGGAGTCCGCTCGCGTGGGGTCCTTCCTAGCCACCCACGGCGACGTATCAGCGGGTGATCCGAGGCGGCGGATCATCGGAGCGGCGCCGATGACGAATCACCAGCGCCCAAGCGCCGCCCGCCGCGATCAGCACCCCCAGCGTGACCAGGCCGCGGACAGTCGCCGCCCGCCCCTCGTCAGCCGGCGGCCCATCAGCGGCCGCCGTGGTAGAGCCAGCTGCGTCCGGCGCGGCCGTCCGCACCGACCCAAAACCCCTCGGCGGTACGTCTGCCGTCAGCGCCGCCACCAGATCGATGACTCCGTAGCCGTACTGGTCATCCCGCCCCGGCGGCCCCTTGTCGATCGCAGTCGCAGTCAGCCGATGAGCCACCTCGTCAGCCGGCAGATACGGATACTTAGCCCGAATTAAAGCTGCCGCCCCCGCCACAATCGCCGCCGCCCCAGAAGTCCCTGTGCCTCTCGAGTAATGGCCGTCATAGCTCGTGCTGTATAAGTTGGCACCTGGTGCCGCCAAGGTTATCTCCGGGCCTGCGGCTGAGATAGAGTGGTGATTACCGTCCTGATCGATTCCGGCGACCGCAATGACGGCGGGATGCGAGGCCGGATAGCCCACTCTTGAGTCGCCAGGCTTATTTCCGACACTTGCTATGACTACTATATCTGCCGCAATGGCGGCCTCGATTGCCCGAATTAGCTTCGCGCTGGTGCCGCCTACGCTGGAGATGCTGATAATGTCGACTCCTTCGTCGACTGCAACATTGATCGCCTCGGCAAGTGCGTCTGGCTGGCCCGCTCCGTGTGCTGGCATGCAGAATATAGGGAAAATCTTGGCTTTCGGGGCAACGCCAAGGGCGCCGGTTTTGGTGCCCTTGCCGTGAGCTGCAATCAGCCCAGCCATTGCTGTTCCATGGCTGTCTCGATCCTGCCTGCCGTCGCCCTTTCCTCCGGGGATGACATCTGCGCCTATAAGCAGATTGTTCCGTAGATCGGGATGAGGAAATACTCCCGTGTCGGGTACGGCGACGACGGCACCTGCACCCTGGTTGATTTTGTGCGCCTTTTGGACCTCCAGATACCGAAGGTGCCACTGGTCATTTCGGATACGATCGGCGCCATCTAGTGTCGGCACCTCTTTTAAACCGAACGAGGGTGCGATCGGTGCCTGTAGAGTGCAAACTGTCGTGAAGAGCGATAGTACCTTGGTGAAGGAAGAGTAGCTTTTCACCGGTTCAGGCCGATGGCCGGGCCGGGATCGATCGGTCCATCGTCTTTTGGCGGCGTTACTATTGGTTCAACTCCACTTGCAGTTGCCCACGGATTGTCCGGATCCCACGATCGGGCACCGGTGTCGCCAGGGGTTGGTCGTGCCGATCTCCCCTGTCGTTCACTCATGCCTGTTACCTGGAGGGTGCCGGGTGGGCTACCGATGGGCGGAGGCAAAGGCACTCCCCCTAAACTTCTGCCTCCGCCTGGTCTGGAACCGGCTCCCCCGGTGGGGGCCGTTCCTGCTGCTCCACCGCCGATCAATCCACCGAATGGGGGAGTTGGCCTAGCGGGTGCATTGGGTGACGTCGGATGACCAATACCCGCGGCAGGTGAACCGCCGATTAGGCCGCCGGTTGGTGTCCCACGTGTCGAGTTTGATCCACCAGTTCTTGGTGGCTGTCTATCCGAAGTTATCTGAGTAGGTCGGCCATTCTCTAAGGGGTGGCCGTTGACACCCCAGAAGGGCGTCGGCCGCGGATCGGTGCCGGCTGTGAGGTTCGGCGGCGGTTCAGCAGTTAGGTTGGTAGGCGGGGAGTAATTTGAGGATGTCGAAGCTAAGACTGCCGAACCCAGGATGGGACCCGTTGTATGGGTTGCTCTAGCTTTCAAAGGGGGTGAACGAAATTGGCTTATGGCAGGCGACGCTGCCTTTGGGGGCGACATCGGAACAATTGGAGGAATGGCGGGGGGCTGGATGCCTGTCGCATACACATCAGGATCGCTCGTCTGGACGCTGGCCCGGGGGGTGGGGGGTGGGTGGCGGAGTTGGGTTTGGGCTTGTTGGAGTTCGGTGCTGAGGCCGTACATGATGTTGCGGGCTTGTGCGTTCAGCCGCTCCAGGTCGGATTCACTCACCGGGGGGTGGATGGCTCGGCTGGCGGCGGCGGCTTTTGGGTCGGCGGCGGTTTGTTCCCAGGATCGCTTCTGTTGCAGCTTGTCGGCGTACTCTTCGTGGATCTTTTGTAGTTTGCTTCGGCTGCTGGTGAGGGCCTGGGTGGCGGCGGACAGCGCGGTCTGGTTGGCGGTAGCGGCGTCGTGGGTGCGTTGGACCTGACTGATCAGCTCGTCGAGTTTGACGAGGTAGGCGTGGGAGGCGGCGTTGGTCTCGGGCGGCCATACCTGGGCCAGGCGTTCGCGGTACGTTCTCAGCCGGCCGAGATGCTGGCCGGCCAGCTCGGCGATTTTGCGCCAGCCGGCGACGTGTCGCCAGTGGTTGTCGGTGTGGTGGCCCTGGAGGCAGGCCCACATGTCTGCCACGTTCATCAGCTGCCACTCCGTCAGGCCGCCGCTGCGGCCGACGCCCGGTTCCCTCACGGCACCACCACCGGGCCAGTGTTGTCGGTGCCGGTCGGGTCGGCGAGCGATGGCGACGCCGCGACTGCCGGTGGCGGCGGGTCGGTCTGCCTGTGCGTCTCGTCAATGTTCGGTGCAAGCGGCAAACCATGCTGCTCGAGTGCTCGGTGGACGTCGGCGACGCGGGCGGCGGAGAAGGCGTCGGTGTCGGCGTACTGCTCGGCCACGAGCTTGGCGGCTTCCGCGAGGTGGCCGGTGGCGTCACCGACGCCCCAGACCGCGTTGGTCGTCGCCTGTTGGGTTTCCCAATGGGTACGCATGAAGTGCACCAGCTCGACGAACGCGTCGGCCGGGTTGGGCACGGTGGTGAGCATGTCGTCTGCGATGTACCGCAGGTACGGTGCGTAACTGCCTTCCACCTCGGCGCGGAGTTGCTCGGCGAAGTCTCGTAGCTGACGGATGTCGGCCTCGACGCCTGCGGAACCGCGTAGCCAGGACGCTTGTCGATCCTCCTCAGGGATCATCGGCCCTCCCAATCTGTCACGGGCTCGCTCCCCTGAGTGAGGTTAGACGGTGAACGCCCCTCCGGCAGCCCTGCCGCGTCCAGCAGCGCTGCCGCTGACCAGAGGTGGGTTCAGCGAGGCAGGCCGGAGTTGCGCCACGCGCCGGCACCGGGCGTCAGCGCCGCAACCGCCGGACGGCCGCTGCGCGTCCAGGCGGACGCCGGGGTCGGCGCGCGCCGGACCGTCGGGCGCGACCGCACGGCGATCACGCCGACCAACGCGGCCAGTTCCTCGGCGGTCGGCACGCCACGCACGACCCGGAACAGCGGCTCTTCGACAGACATGACCTCAGGGTACGCGGGGAGAAGCCGACCTTCGTCGCACAGTGGCGTGCCGGCGGTGTGACCGTCTGCGCTGCCGGGTACCGTCTCAGCGATGTCAGAAGCTGCCCCCCAACTCGTCGCCGACCGGTACCGGCTGCTCTCGCCGCTCGGTCAGGGCGGCATGGGTCGGGTATGGAAGGCACGCGACGAGGTGCTGCACCGCGACGTCGCGATCAAGGAGCTGGTTCCGCCGCCGGGCCTGACCAGCGACGAGCGCCGCGAGATGCGCGAACGTTCACTGCGCGAGGCACGCGCCATCGCCCGGCTCAACAACATCAACGTGGTACGCATTTTCGACGTGCTCCGCACCGACGGTGACCCGTGGATCGTCATGGAGTACGTGGCGTCCCGGTCGTTGCAGGACACCATCGCCGAGGACGGTCCGGTGTCACCGGCGCGTGCCGTGGAGATCGGTCTGGGCGTGCTGAACGCGTTGAAGGCCGCACACAAGGCCGGCATCATGCACCGCGACGTCAAGCCCGGCAACGTGTTGCTCGGCACCGACGGTCGGGTGGTGCTGACCGACTTCGGCCTGGCCACGATCCCCGGCGACCCGAATGTCACCCGTACCGGCATGGTGCTCGGCTCGCCCGCGTACATCGCGCCGGAGCGGGCCCGCGACGGCACCTTCGGCCCGGAGGCCGACCTCTGGTCGCTCGGTGCCACCCTGTACGCCGCCGTGGAGGGCAAATCCCCCTTCGCGCGACCCTCGGCGATCAGCACCCTGGCCGCGCTGGCCACCGAGCCGGTGCCGCCGGCCCGCAACGCCGGCCCGCTCAAGCAGGTGCTCGCCGGGCTGCTGCGCAAGGACCCACAGGAGCGGATCACCGCCGAGTCCGCCGAGCGCATGCTGCGCCGGGCCAGCGGCCGCCGGGCCCGGGGCATCTCACTTCTCGACGGCGTACGCCGGCCGGGGCCGAACGGACCGCGCGAGCCGCGCCCACCGCTGGTCCCTGCGCCACGCCCCTCCGGTGAGCGGCCGTCGACCCCGGTAACCCCACCCGCGCCTCGCACGCCAACCACGTCAGGGCTACTGGCCGGTGGTGCGGCGGCAACCGGTGCCGCAGCCGACAGTTCGACAGGTACCCAGCCCGGCTCGGACGCCGACCCGACGACGAAGGTCGCCGGTGCCGATGCCGCGCCGACGGCCAAGGTCGCCGGTGTGAGCGGTAGCTCCGGTGCCGACCCGACGGCGAAGGTCTCGCCGACCAGCCCGGTGGACGCCGCTCCGGACGACCTGGACAGCGGCCGGTCCGGTACCGCCACGTCGAACCCGGCCGGCGAACGGGACACCGCCCTGGCCGCCGCTGCGGGTACCGCCTCGACCGCTGGTGGAGCAGCCGGAGGGCCGGGGGAAGGCACCGCCGACGGGCAGGCCGTGCCCCCGAACGACCACACCGGATCGGACGCCACAGTCGGCGAGCGGACCGACCCGAGCCCGACGGGCCCGGGCGTCGACGCGACGGAGACCGGCGTAACGGCTGGCGAGGCTCACCCTGGGGACGCCGCGCCGGCAGGCCCGGCCGCGACGAACACCGACGCCACGGAGAGCACCGGCACGGCGGGCGAGCCCGCC